>NZ_JBTRWP010000064.1:0-13002 GCF_054609335.1 Acidiferrobacter sp.
GGTGCACCACTTGGGGGCTTAGACCCCGGATTTTCGCAGCGACGCCGCGGCCTCGACCATGTTGCGCAGCGCGCTCTCGGTCTCGGGCCAGTTGCGGGTCTTCAGGCCACAGTCCGGGTTGACCCACAGGTTCTCGCGCGGCAGGACCTTCTCGGCCTTCTGCATGAGCCGCACCATCTCCTGGGTGCTCGGCACGCGGGGTGAGTGGATGTCGTAAACGCCCGGGCCGATCTCGTTGGGATAACGGAAGTTCACGAAGGCGTCGAGAAGCTCCATGTCGGAGCGCGAGGTCTCGATAGTGATGACGTCCGCATCCATCTCCGCCACCGCCTCGATGATGTCATTGAACTCGGCGTAGCACATATGGGTATGGATCTGGGTCTCGTCCGCGACGCCGCCCGAAGACACCCGGAAGGCGCGCACGGCCCAAGCGAGATAGGCCTTGTGGTCCTCGCGTCGCAGGGGCAGACCCTCGCGCACTGCGGGTTCGTCGATCTGGATCACGCGTATGCCGGCCTGCTCCAAGTCGCAGACCTCGTCGCGTATCGCGAACGCGATCTGGAGGGTGGTATCGGCGCGCGGCTGATCGTTACGCACGAACGACCACTGCAGGATGGTGACGGGCCCGGTCAGCATGCCCTTCATCGGACGCTTGGTGAGCGACTGCGCGTAGCGGGCCCACTCGACGGTCATGGGCGTCGGGCGCGACACATCGCCGAAGATGATCGGCGGCTTCACGGCCCGCGAACCGTAGCTCTGCACCCAACCGTAGTCCGTGAACGCGAAACCCTGGAGTTGCTCGCCGAAGTATTCCACCATGTCGTTGCGCTCGGCCTCGCCGTGCACGAGCACATCGAGACCGATCTCTTCCTGCTTACGCACGGCAAGCGCGATCTCGGCCCGCATCCGCTCCTCATATTCGGCGGCATCGATGCGGCCGGCCTTGAAGTCGCGTCGGGCGGTCCGAATCTCGTTCGTCTGCGGGAAGGAGCCGATGGTGGTGGTCGGGAACATCGGCAAGTTCAAGTGCGCACGCTGCAGCGGCCGGCGCTTGGCGAACGGCTGCTTCCTCGTGGCATCCTGCGCGCTCACCGCAGCGACCCGCGCCTTGACGGCGCGGTCGTGGATACGGGCGGAGGACTTCCGATCCTGCGCCACGCGACGGCTCTCCTCGAGGGCCTGGGCAATGGCCGCATCACCCTCATCGAGACCGCGCTTCAAGACTCCGACCTCCGCCATCTTCTGCATGGCAAAGGCAAGCCAGCTGCGAATCTCGGCGTCCAGTCTCTGCTCGCGCATCAGGTCGACCGGCACATGCAGGAGCGAGCAGCTGCTCGCCACCGCGATACCGCCCTTATGGCCTTGGGCGCCGCGCAGCACCTTGAGGGCCGCGTCGAGATCGGCGCGCCAGATGTTACGACCGTCGACTACGCCGAGCGACAGAAGTTTTTCGGCCGGGACGGCCTTCAAGACCGCAGGCAACTGCTCCGGGGCGCGCACGAGGTCGACATGGAGGCCGGCGGTCGGAAGCTTGCACGCAAGCTCGAGGTTCGCGCCCAGGCTCTCGAAATAGGTCGCCAACATGAGCTTGGGGCCGGCCGGTGACAGCTGCTCATAGGCCTTCGGATAGGCATCGGTCCAAGCTTTCGGGAGATCGAGGACGAGGGCCGGCTCGTCGATCTGCACCCACTCAACTCCCTGATCGGCGAGCCGCTTCAAGATCTGCTGGTAGACAGGCAAGAGGTCGGGCAACAGCGAGAGGCGATCGAAGTCTTCGCCCTTGGCCTTGCCGAGCCATAGATAGGTGAGGGGCCCGAGGAGGACCGCCTTGACCGGGAAGCCCGCGCTACGGGCCTGGGCTACATCCTCGAAGAGCCGCGGCGATGAGATCGCGAAACGCTGGCCCTTTTGAAATTCGGGGACGATATAGTGGTAGTTGGTATCAAACCACTTCGTCATCTCGCAGGCGTAGGTGGCTTTGCCCGTAGGGGCCACACCGCGCGCCATCCGGAAAAAGGTATCGAGGTCCACCTCGGGCCCCTGCCATTCGAAGCGCGGGGGTACGACGCCGAGCAGCGCGCTCGTCTCGAGGACGTGGTCATACCAGGCGAAATCGCCGACCGTCACGAGATCGAGGCCGGCCGCCTTCTGGGCGCTCCAGGCACGCATGCGCAGGTCCTTCCCGACGTCGCGGAGGGCCTCCTGGGTGAGACTCCCTTTCCAGTAGGCCTCAAGGGCCTTCTTAAACTCCCGATCGGGGCCGAGACGGGGGAAACCAAGGATGTGTGCAAGGCTCAAAATCGACTCTCCGGGGCAAGCGCCCATAGCGAATAACGGGTTGGAGGGCAAAACGGGGCCGACAGCGCGCTCATGGCGGCGGCCGGGGGGAGGCTAACCTCGACGGCGTCCGGAGTCAATGGGCGGATGGGCTTTGGTGCCCGAGGTCCTGGGATGACGTCCCCATACCCCACGGCGCCGGCGCAGACAAACAGGACAGATCCATGCGGCGCCTCGCTCCCTTAAGGCCACCAAGGGCCGTGGAGGGCGGCCCATACCATACAGGAGGACTGGGGGTCGTGGCGAGTCCTGGGGAAGCGTCAATAAGAGCCATATATATGCCTGTTGTAAGGGTTTGATCGCCAGAACAGGTTGTTTTATAGCTCTTGCCGTACCCTTGGGATCGCGCTAGGATGATTCCCCAAGAATGGGGCATCGTCTATGGCAAGCACCGATTATCGCGCCCTTTCCGACCAAGAGATCGCGCGCCGCGTGGGCGCACGGCTGCGGGCCTTGCGACTGCGCCGAAACCGTACCCAGGAAGATCTCGCCAAGAGCACCGCGATCAGCATAGGCACCGTGAAGGCGCTTGAGGCCGGACGCGGCAAGCTCGGCAGCCTCATCACCCTTTTGCGCGAATTGGATGCGCTCGACGGCTTGGACAGTTTCCTTCCGGAACCGCCCCCAAGCCCCCTGGAGTTGGCCCGCCGGCAAGGCCGCATGCGCCGACGCGCCTCGGGGAAAGCGAGCACACAGCCGACTGATAAGGACTCCCCATGGTAGGGGCGGTAACGGCCGCCCTTGTGCGCCTCTGGGGCGAACCCATAGGCGCCGTCGCCTGGCTTGCGGATCAGGCCCTGGCAGCATTCGAATTCGAGCCCGCGTTCCTGAGATCGGGGCGTGACGTGGCGCCGCTTACGATGCCTCTGGCCCGAGCGTCAGGTCAGGTCTTTAGCTTTCCCAGCTTAGCGCGCGACACTTTCATGGGGCTGCCAGGACTCTTGGCGGACGCCCTGCCCGACAAATTTGGGAATGCCTTGATCGATACCTGGCTCGCGCGCCAGGGACGCGCGGCGAGCGACTTCAATCCCGTCGAACGGCTGTGCTACACGGGTGAACGCGGCATGGGCGCTCTCGAGTTCGAACCGGCCATGAATCGGCATCTCGGACGCGCCGTCCCCGTCGAGATTGCGGAACTCGTGGAACTCGCTCGCGTGATTACGACCGAGCGTGGACGCCTCGATACCCGTCTTGGCGGCGGAAATGGTCCGGACGAAGAGGCCCTGCGCGACATCCTGCGGGTCGGCACCTCGGCCGGCGGTGCCCGCGCCAAGGCCGTGATCGCACTCGACGACCAAGGCCACGTGCTCTCCGGCCAGGGCCCGGTGCCCCCGAGCTACGACTATTGGCTGCTCAAATTCGATGGCGTCATGGATCTCGAACTCGGTGGCACACAGGGATACGGGCGCATCGAGTACGCTTACTCACGTATGGCGCACGCAGCGGGAATCACGATGAGCGAATGCCGGCTGCTCGACGAAAACGGCCGCGCCCACTTCCTGACGAAGCGATTCGACCGTGTGGGCCACGAGAAGCTGCACATGCAGTCCCTATGCGGCATTGCCCATTACGATTACAACGCCGCCGGCGCCTATGGCTATGAACAGGCCTTCGAGGTCATGCGCCAGCTGCGCCTGCCGAAGGCCGACGCGATCCAACTGTACCGACGCATGATCTTCAATGTGGTCGCCCGCAACCAGGATGACCATACCAAGAACATCGGCTTCTTGATGGGGCCCGATGGAAAGTGGCGCCTGGCACCCGCGTTCGACCTCATTTATGCCCACAACCCCGCGGGCCGCTGGACCCATCAGCACCAAATGACGATCAACGGAAAACGCGATCACTTCACGCGCGCGGACCTCCGGACCGTGGCCACCTCGCTCGGTATCACGCGACCGGACCATATCCTCGAGGAGGTCGTCGACGCCGTCGCCACCTGGCCGGACGTGGCCCGCGAGGCGGGTATCGACCCCGTGCGCATAAATGAAATCGCCCAGTCCCTACGCCTGAAGTGGTGATCCAAACAGGGGTCATCCCCGCATCGATGCCTCAAGCGCCCTGAACTGCTCGTAGCGTCGCTCGAGAAATTCCCGATTCGGATGATCGTGCGTGGACCTCGGCACCGTGATCCGCGTCTCGTGCATGCCCTTGAGGCCATGCAACAACATGGGACCATCCTCCTCCCGGAGAATGTCGCAGCGCACTTCGATGACATAATCCGGACGAATCGCCAGAAACTGCCGATCAAAAGCGGCGTGATGCAGTTTACATAACGCCAGCCCATTCGTGACCACAGGCTCACCGTCGGGCTCACCGTCGGGGATGATATGCGCGGCATCCAGCAGCTCCTCATGCCGTAGCCTGCAGAAGGCACACTGTTCACGGTACGCGCGTAACACGCGCTCGCGAAATGCGCGCTGATGGATACGTTGCCGAACTGTAGTCGTTATATAGGATCGCCGTGCCTGCGCCACACCGTCGCTTATGACCGCCTCTTGCGATTCCCCAGACCAGTTTGCCAAGTGCGCATCGTCGACTTCCACGGTGAAGGTATGGCGGGATGGGTCGTCGTCGACGATAAACACGGGCCAAGCCGCGAGATATTTGCCCGGAACGATCCGATGAAAATAGATAAGCGGGATGCGCTGATGCATGGCGGTGCGCAATCCGACGTTGTCGCCATGCCTCGGATCGTTTCCACGATAGCGATACGAGAGCCGTCCCTCCTCTGAAAAACCATCATCGTAAGGGCCGTTCGGTATGGTCGTGATCGAAAGGGGCAGATTGAGGAGTCTAGGCTTGAAGATCCCTTGTGGCCCGACCAAGGGGACGCGCTGACCCTCATACAGAAACCCCTGCGCCAAGATCTCGCGCGGCAAGACATCGTCACGCCACCGCGCCTCGTTGGCGAGCCAGTCAAAAGCCGCCTTGCGCACGCCCGCGTCATTCATGCGACATCTGCCGTCTCCCGCGCGGCCGCGCCCGTAGGAGCCATGATCGGCCTGGACATTAGGATTCATCGTAACACGGAAGCAAACCCATCCTGAACCGGCGATGCTTGCGCCCCGCTCATAGGCGCGGGGCCCGAGCGCCACGGGCCCCAGGGATGGATAGCCTGTCCCACGTCCGGACTGAGGGGGCGTAGCGACCCCAAGGCCACTCGGTGCTAGAATCGCTGAAGCAGGCATGACAAGGACGGCGGCCCCAGGGATTCGGGGCCATCCGCGCAACGTCGCTACCGGGGGACGCTTATGCTGGAAAACATCTTGGCCGACGCCATCAGGACCGGCCGCCTGACAGTGCGCTACCCGACAGGAGTCGTGGGGAGCTACGGCGAAGGCTCGCCGGACGCCGAATGGGTCATAAAGGACCGCTCGACCATCCGTCGCCTCATCCGCAATCCCTGGCTTGAGTTGGGCGAGACCTATATGGAGGGAAAGTGGAGCGCACCCAACGGGCTCGCCGCACTGATCGAGGTCTTCCTCCGCAACCTCCCGGATGAACCCCCCTCCTCGCCCCTCTCGAACCTGAGACGCTATCTTGATCAGAGCAACGGGCTCGGCGCGAGCCGCCGCCATGTCGCCCACCACTACGATCTCGACGAATCCCTGTTCCGGCTGTTCCTCGATCGCGAGATGCACTACTCCTGCGGCTACTTCAGCCGGCCAGACATGAGTCTTGAAGAGGCCCAGGTCGCGAAGTGCGAACTCATACGGCACAAGCTCGAGCTGAAACCCGGGATGCGCATACTGGATGTCGGCTGCGGCTGGGGAGGGCTTGCGCTCCATCTCGCCCGCATGGCCGATGTCGAGGTAACAGGCATCACGCTCTCCAAGGAACAGCTGCGCGTTGCCACCACCCGAGCGCGCGAGGCGGACCTTTCCGACCGCGTCCAATTTCGACTGGAGGATTACCGTGAGCATCGCGGTCTCTATGATCGCGTGGTGAGCGTGGGGATGTTTGAGCACGTAGGCATCCCCCACTATGAGACCTTCTTCGCCAAAATCCGGGAGCGGCTGGCCCCCGCCGGTCTTGCCCTGCTCCACCACATTGGCCGCAGCGGTCCTCCCGGCCAAACCAACCCCTGGATTCGTCGCTATATCTTCCCAGGGGGCTACAACCCGGCCCTCTCGGAGGTCCTTTCGCCTATCGAAAAGGCCGGCCTCAAGGTCGCCGACCTCGAGGTCCTGAAATTCCACTATCAGTACACGCTGCGCGAATGGCAGAGACGCTTCCAGGGCCAGAGAAACGAGATCGTGCGGCGCTTGGACGAACGCTTCGCGCGCATGTGGGAGTTCTATCTCGCGGCCTGCGAGGCGGCGTTCGCGGTGGGCGACCTCGTGGTCTTCCACATCCAACTCGCCCGCTCGCTCGAGGGCCTGCGGATGACCCGCGACGCCTGGTATGCGCAAAGCGACCGAAAAGACGAGGTGGCGCAAAGCGCCTGAGGGCCATGCCCCGGCACCGGACGGGCGCCGAACGCGAACGGATACGGACAGCACCCGGGAACCCAGGCTGCCATTTCGCGGTCAGCACCATTGTGCACCCCTTGGTCTCTTGCTGATGGGCGGGCGCCACGGTTTACTGCGGGGGCGTTTGCGCGACTTGCGCGAGCACCGTGACAAAAACAGGGACAGATGATCAGGAGCCTTAAGGAAGCCATGGGCCGATATACACAGGAACAGACCTACGACCAGCCGACGGTATTCCGGATGACGGGTGCGGCGGTGCTTGCGGTGCGCCTCATTCTGGGCTGGATTTATTGGGGCGGAGGAACACGCCGCTTCATTTACGCCCCCGCGAAGCTCGACCCGCACGCTCACAGCTGGATGGCCAACAAGCTCCAAGGCGGCATGCCAGGAGCGCTATTCGGCCTGAGCCACGTCCTAAGCCATATCCTCCAACACCCCGCGCTCGTCTACTGGCTACTCGTGCTCGTGAGCGCGGCCGAACTTGTAAGCGGTCTCGGGCTCATTCTCGGCGTCCTCACGCGCGCCTGCGCTGGCCTCAGTATTGCCTTGAGCGTATCCCTCATGCTGGTCTTCGGGTGGCAAGGGGCCACCTGCATAGACGAGTGGACCATGGCCACTTCGACCTTCGCTATGGGCTGCACCATCTTCGTGGCGGGCAGCGGCATCTGGGCCATCGACAGTTGGCTTATGCGCCGCAATCCCCGTCTCGCAGACGCCGGATGGTTCCGCTGGTTTGGCAGCGCGCCCTTCACGGCTCGCGAGACCGAAGGCTGGGGCAAGAGCCTCGCCATCATCGCTGCGATCTTTACCCTGGCCTCCTACAACTACTACCGGGGCTCTGTCTACTCAAAGTTCCACGGGGGGCCCGTGAGCCCCGGCAAGCATCACATAAGCCTGAGCCAGGCAACGTTGCACAAGGACGGTAGCGTGACGGTGCTTGCGTACTTGGATGGCGGCACGCCGGCTGTCCCCTCGCACATCGTCGCGGTGATCGTCAAAGGGCAAAACGGCGTCGTGGAGAGCTGGAAGGGTAAAGCCCTCGAGAAGGCGGCCAAAGGACACATCAAGAACATCTACCACTATAACAAGTTCAAGCCCGGCCTCTTCGGTCTCAAGGCCAAGATGGGCGCCAAGGCGTGGATCACCCTAACGCCGGCCACGACCGTGCCTATCAGCCGCGGGCGCTATACCATCGTCTTCGAGAATATCAATGGCAAGACATTCGACACCAAGGCCGCAAGATCGTGAACCGCTGGGGCGCGCCTCAGCGGGCGCCCTCCGTTACCACGCCTGCGTCAGCGCCAAGGCCACCGTCGCGTTATGCATGCCTGAAAGGACGTGATGGTCGATGGCAGTCACAAAGACGCCGGCCGTGAAACCACCCCAAGACTTGGTCACGCCAAGCCCGTAGTCGTCATAGGATGCGACCGTGCGGCCGCTCGTGTGCCCGGCATGGAGCAGAAGGTGGATTCCGCTTCCGAGACCGACCTTGTAGCCCGCCTCGAGGTAGGTGTTCCCATGCTGCCAATCGTGATAAACGCCGCCCAGCAATGGCCCGAACCGCAATCTGAGAAAGGTCTCCTCGAAATTCAGGGAACTCACGTCAAAGCGGTAGGCGGTGGCGCCCACGTTGAACCCGAGTCCCACCGGGGTCATATCTCGGATGCCCCCCGTAAAATCCGCCCGCTCGTGGGCGCCCTGATAATCGAGACTCGAGATGAACCCTTGGGCGTAGAGGCCGACGGGCCCAACAGCCGTCACCGATCCCTGAAGCGCGGGATTGCCGTTCGATTCGGAGATACCGCGCCAGACGTAATTACTCAAAAGCGAGACTTGGCCGCTCACACCCTCCCCATAGGCGGGGAGCGCAAACATGGCGGTCAAGGCCAGAACTGATCCGAGGCGGGTCAAGGTACGCACGAGCGCATTATATAGCAGCCGAGCCCGGCCGCCAGCCCTTCCGATTTTCATCCCCTTCGCGTGAGGCCCGGAAAGGCTTATACTGGGCTCATGCTGACACGAATCCTTGATCAAATCGCTTCGACCGCCCGCGCCGCCGTCCCCCCGGAGTTCGGACAGGACGTGGAAAAAAACGTACGCGCAGTCCTGGATAGCACCTTCCAGAAACTGCGGCTCGTGACGCGCGAGGAATTTGAGGTGCAACAGGCGGTCCTGCAGCGGACCCGCGACATGGTCGAGCGCCTCGAGCGTCAAGTCGCGGAGCTTGAGGCGAGGGGCGGTCCGACTGCTGCGAGCCCAGAAAAACCCCCGGTCATCCCCTAGGGATCGTCAGCCTGCTGGAGACGGCCACGCCTCGGCATGGACCGTACGCGCGCTTCGCGCTATCCTAGGCGCCCTGCGCCCTTAGCTCAGTTGGATAGAGCGTTGGATTCCGATTCCAAAGGTCAGTGGTTCGAATCCACTAGGGCGCACCAACACATTGAAATCCCATAAGTTTCTCACACGTCGGGGCAACCGCTCAGCTCGGGCTACGACCTGTGTCCATACGGTGCCCGCTCAATGGGCAACACACAAGACCCCTCCAGTGATTGATGGACCTCGTATGAGCATAGGGGCCGAGGTACCCGTTCACGGCATAAGGCAGATCGCAGGCTCTGCCACGAGGCGGACTCCCAAGGCAGCACAGACCCGACTGATGGTATCAAACCGGGGCTGCGCATCCGGACGCAGGGCTTTGTAGAGCGCCTCACGGGTAATACCGGAGGCCTTAGCAATCTCCGTCATGCCGTGGGCTCTGGCGATATCCCCTAGAGCGGCCGCCAACAAGGCCGGGGCTTGCGCTTCTAGGATATCAGTGAGATAAGCCGCAATCGTTTGTTCGTTCTCAAGAGACGCGGCCCCATCAAATACGGGCAGATATCCGCCACCTTAATTGCGGCGCGCGCCGTCTTTTTGTGGGAGGGAGTACGTTTGGCTGTCATGACTCGATCCTCTCGTCGCGCCGCCAGATCCTTGGCACGCCGAATGTCCGCCTTCTGTGTTCGCTTCAAACCCCCCGCAAGCAACACGATCACCTGACCGGCTCGTCGCGTCACCCATGGACATTTTACTGAGCGCCTGAACGCTAGCTTGTGGTGAGATGCAACTTCGTTCCGAGCTAGCAAATCGGACGGCCTGCGTCACGATCGCCCTCAACCAATTCGCCGAAGGAGTCGTGAGATGAGGCCGCTGACGTCACGCTGCCGCAGGATTCTCGCATTCCGCCGCTCCGGCTCGGTGCCCTCGCCCAGCTCGAACTTGGCTGTCGATACCGGACCGTCCTTGCGGTAGCCTTCGGTTTTGTCGTCATCCGTAAAGCGTACCCGCAAAATCGCCAGCGCTGCCTCGATGACGGCAGCATGCTTGCCATCGCGGGCCTTGCTAAACGCCTCCGCGACACCATCGAGGCCTTCCGATGCGTGCTCGATGCAATAGATCAGGTCGTGCGCATCCTTTCGCTCAAAACGCTGATCAAACGCGAACGCCTTCAGGCAAGTGAAGCTGACGATATTCGCGTGCTTGATCGTTTCGGTCGCAATACCATTGTCGCCCAGCAGGTGAGCCTGTATCTCGGCAGCCTGATACAGATCGAAAACAATGGCGCAATGGGGGATGTTCAAGGCCGAAATGGTCCCTTCCGTCGGCAGGGGTTGAACCTTGCCGCCTCCGATATTAGGCGCGTCCGCGAGCAGCTCCAGCACCATTAGGGCGCCGTACTCGGTTCGTGTCTGCCATCGCCACGACAGCTTCTGGTTCTTATCGTTCTCGGCCCGCTCGAACCCCATCTTTTTGAGATTGCCCTCTAGGGTACGATAAGCCTCCGTTTCGGCCAGAATTTGGAGGTCGATCACGACATCGACATCCATTGTCCCGGCATGCGGGGGCACCACGGGCGGCCGCGCGGGAACCAGATACCGTGGGGTGAGGCCGCCTACCAGATACACCGATTCCTTCCATGGCCCCAATCCCCGCAGGAGGGTGACGAGCACGCGCTCGCAGTCCAGTGTGTACTCGTCACTGTAACCGTCAAGTGTGGTGGGTTTGACCATCAAAAACCAATCCTTTCGCGTCGCAGATGTTCGGCCATTTCTCTGGCGCGACCCTCGCCACGCAACAGATCCAGATAAACCTGCACGGGGCTCGCCAACCAGATACCGCCGACTTGCTGACGAAACAAGAGCTCCCCTGCCGACCTAGTTTCAACGACCACGAGATTCGCGCCTTCATCGACGGCGCGCGCATCCAATTCACTTATTGCGGCGTTGGCGTCAATGCCCGGCAAGAGTCGAGTACATACCTGGGAGATACTAGACAGAAAGGGCGTGTAGCGCTGCGCTGCTGCCTCATAACTGAGCGCGTAGTCCACATGGTGCTTCCTAAATACTTCGCTCAACCGACCCATCAATACATCTGGTTTGAGCCCGGGCACGTAGTAGCGCCGCATAATGGGCGGTCGCAAGGTAGCAATCTGCTTTACCCAAGCATCAAGCAAGGGGCCGGGCTCACGCAGATGACGCTCCTTGACGGGCCCCTGTCCGCGCGACTCGAGCCAGTCGAACCGCTCCAGTTGACCGACCACTTCCGAAACCGTGGAGGGGGCGACCTGCGCCTGCTCCGCCACAGCGGTGACACCAAACCACTCCTGGTCGTGCGCCAGAAGTGCGTGTAGTACCTGCGCGCGGCGACCCGAAAACAAGGACCGGACCGATCTTTCCAGGGCCTTCGGCGGCGGCTTGTCGATATAGATATACGCGCCCGGAACCGGCAGAAACAGACTGCCTCCGCTGTCGTAGTACCCAATTCGTTCGGCTCTCAGCAATTCTTTGGCGCCCGACGACAGCGACTGCGCCGCGAGAAGATACTCACTGCCTGAGGGCCGAGCCTGACTGTGAGCCTTGACCTGCCATAGCGCCTGACGGACGTCTCTGGGATAGGCGGTCTTTTTGGCTTCGATTAACAGAGTAATCGGCTTTCCCGCAACATCGAGTTCGATTTCAGCATCCACCTGGGCCGAACGCGCCCGGTTCGGCTCGATTTGGTTTAAGCGCGCCCGCACGTCAGGAAGCGCCTGGAGCAATTCCAGAAGCCGATGAGTTAGAGCCGTTTCAGTATCCCGAGACCATTCAAGCATAGGCATATTTTCTGCACAGAAAATAATATTAGTTTACCGAATATTCTGGGATATCACAATATTCGCTGCGCAGCAAATAATCGCGCCCGCCCTTTAGCGGACCGCGAAAGTTATGGTGCAGCGCTCACTTTTCCCAATGACGAGAATGGCCCCGGGTGTTACACAATCCCGCACAAAGTCCCGAAAGATCGGCTTGCTTCGGCGTAAAGTGTCACAAAACGTGTAAACTTAATATACTGATTATAAAGGGTATTTTTATGTAAAACCGCATGACGCCGAATAACTACATAATAGCCCGCGCAATATACACACAGTTATTTTGGCTTCCGATTCCAAAGGTCAGTGGTTCGAATCCACTAGGGCGCACCAACCCATTGCAATCCCATCCGTTTCTTGTCCATTGGCCCACCGCTCACAGTGGGCCTCGTTTGCCACCGCTCACAGCCTTTTGGTTTTAAGGCCAACGCCCCTGAGCGGTGGCCGGAAATCGCCAATAGGCCCGGATTACGACGTGTGCCCACACGGTGCCCAGGGCTCCCAAGACCCCTCCCAGCAGAGGCCCTTAAATGAGCGCTAGCCGCGGCGCCCTGTGGACTCTTACTCTTTCTCGAACCCTTGGCTCGTAAACTTCAAGGTCCGCCTGTTCTCGGTGACGATGCGCACCACAGCGGATTACGCACCATCACGAACAGGGATGACGCGATCATGAACACGGTTACGCAGACTCCCTCCTAAAGGGTTCACGATCGCGCGTACGAGTGTTCACGATCAGCGAAATACACAGCTGCGACCTCGTCAATCTGCGGGTGGGCGATATCGCTCATGGCAACCAGATTCTGGCCCGGCACGATGGTCGTGCAGTGCAAGATGCAACGGCCAGTTCAGTTCGAACTGACCGAGCCGACCAGGACTGCGGTTGCTGCGTGGATCGAAAAGGGGCATCTAAAGCCTGAGCAGTACCTGTTCCCCGGCCATCTCGCGAAATCACCTCATGTTTCAACTCGGCAGTACGCTCGGACCGTTCATCATTGGGTCGCCGCCGCTGGACTCGATTCGACG
>NZ_JBTRWP010000065.1:0-12968 GCF_054609335.1 Acidiferrobacter sp.
GTCCCGTTGAAGTAGCTCCCGTGCACACCCGGTCAGCGTTAGGCCTGAGAGCGATGGGATCGCTAACAGAGAATGGCGGCCGCCTTCGGTGCCGTGGAATCGGGCGAATCATAGGCATCTTTTTTCGGTAATGCAATTTGATTTTTCATCTATGGGCAAAATTATTGCCAAGCCTCCGTCATTTGGCCCGATTTTGGCGCCCATCCGCGCCCGCGCAGGCGGTCCGGCCGCCCGCCTGTGGATGGACGGCAAGAAGGGTGGCGGGGCGCGCCCGAGGCCTGGAGCCGCCCTGCGCGGCACCGGGGAGGCCCGTGAGACGTCCCCGCAGGTCAGGGTCGAGCGGACTTTGGATCGAAAGTGCGACCGATTTCGGGACAGCGCGGCCCCGTCGTACGCCCCGGGCGGTGCGAGGCGGCCGCCTACGCGTCGCTTACCGGAGTCCGAAGCCGCCGGTCGCCCGACTCAGGTGCCGCCGTTCGTTCGCAGCCCATATTCGGGGCTTGCCGCGGGCGCAAGTCAGTTCGTGGCGCCGGGTCGCCGATAAACTTTTCGATGGGCATAGGAGTGTCATGTGCTCTGGGGCGTGTACTGGCGTTCCGGGCCGTGGCCGCTTCAAAGGGGTCTTTGTGGGGGGTGTGCCCGGTTTGTGTCGCCTTTCGCTGAAGCGCCCAATGCTAACTAGTTGCCGCGCGCCTCGCGTAGCAGGATCGGCTTCAATCCGAGCCGCGCAAGAACCGCGCGCGCAGGGGCGATCGCGGGCTTCCGGAGGGGGCCCAGGCGGACCCGATAAAAGGATCCGCGACCACGGATACTGACCTTCTCGATATAGGACCCGAGGCCGCGCAGCGCGAGTTCGGCGCGCAGTCGGCTCGCGTCGGCTCGGTCCGGGAACGAGGCGGCTTGCAGGAGGAAACGGCCGCTCACGACGCGCGGGTGATTTGTTGCGAGACTGTGCGCGTGCGGCTCGCTCGCCTTCGCCGCGGGGGCGGTTCGGGCCCGGTGCGCCGTGCGGGGTTGGCTACGCATCGCCGGCAGGATGGTGTAGAAGTCGAACTGGGTCGCGGCCGGCAGGCCGGGGGCAGGCCCCTTGGGCTTGGGCGCCGCGGGCGGTTTCAGGGCGGCGGGTGCGTGCGCGGGCGCGGGCTTCACGTGCGGTATCGTCGCACGCTTTTCGGCGGTCTTCGCCTTGTGGTGCGCAACCAAGAGGCCAAGCCCCAGGCCGATTGCGAGAGTGATTACCCCGATGATCCAGGGCTTGGCGTCGCCGGATCGCGATGCGGACGGCCTGCGTCTCGTGGCCATTTACATGCTCTCGGGGGCGCTTACGCCGAGCAGCGCAAGCCCGTTGGCGAGGACTTGGCGGGCGGCGGCGATCAAGGCCAGACGGGCATCGCGTAGCGGCGCATCGACGCTCAGGAAGGCCTGCGCGTTGTAGTAGGCATGTAGGTCGCCCGCGAGTTCGCGCAGATAGTAGGCGACCTGATGGGGCTCGCGATCGCGCGCCGCCTCCTCTATGACCTCCGCGAAGCGTCCGAGGGTGCGCTCGAGCACGCGTTCTTCGGGCGCATCGAGCAGCGTGAGGTCCGCAGAGGCGAGGTCCGGGCGCGGCAGGCCGCGTTCATCAATCTGGCGAAACACGCTGCAGACCCGCGCGTGGGCGTACTGCACGTAGTACACGGGATTGTCGTTGGACTGCGACTTGGCGAGATCGAGGTCGAAGTCCATGTGCTGCTCGCTTTTGCGGAGCACATAGAAAAAGCGCGCGGCATCATTGCCGACCTCGGCGCGCAGCTCCCGCAGTGTGACGAAATCGCCGCTACGCGTGGACATTTGGGCGCGTTGTCCGCCGCGATAGAGGATCGCAAACTGCACGAGCAGGACCTGCAGGCGCTCCGGGTCTTGCCCAAGCGCGGCCAGCGCCCCTTTGACGCGCGGCACATAGCCGTGATGGTCAGCGCCCCAGATATCGATCAGCGTCGTGAAGCCGCGTTCGCATTTCTCGAGATGGTAGGCGATATCCGATGCGAAATAGGTGGTCACGCCGTTTTCCCGCACGACCACCCGATCCTTTTCGTCGCCGTAACGTGTGGCCCGAAACCACAGGGCGCCACCTTCCTCGTAGAGACTATCGCTCGACCGCAGAAGCGCGAGGGCGCGGTCCACGGCTCCGCTTTCCATGAGGCTCCGTTCCGAGTACCAGCGGTCATAATGCACCCCGAAGGCCGCCAGATCGTCCTTGATGTCGGCCTGCATGGCGTCCAGGCCGAAGCTGTGCACGGTCCGGTATTGGGTCCCCAGGGCCTCTTTCAGGCGCGTGATCCACATATCCATGAGCGCATCGGCGTCGACATCGGGATTGCCGATCAGGATATCGGCCACCGGGTGGCGCAGGCTGTCGCCTGCCGTCGCGCGCAGCGCGCGGGCGATGTCGGCCACATAGCGGCCGCGGTAGCCCGTGTCCGGGAAGGTGATCTGCTCACCCCCGACCTCCATGTACCGCAGCCAGACGCTCAGGGCGAGGATATCCATCTGCCGTCCGGCGTCGTTTACGTAGTACTCGCGTTCGACGTCGTAGCCCGCGTACGCGAGCAGGCGGCCGAGCGAGTCGCCATAGGCCGCGCCGCGGCCATGCCCGACATGAAGCGGCCCGTTGGGGTTGGCGGACACGAACTCGAGGAGGATCTTGCCGGGGCGCGCCGCAAGCCGCCCGTAGTTCGCGTGCTCGCGCAGGATGGCGCGTACGATGTCATGAAACGCCGATTCGGCCACGAAGACATTCAAGAAACCGGGCCCGGCAATCTCGATGCGCTCGATCAGGGGCGATGCGCCGAGCGCGGCCTTCAGTTCCTCCGCCAGGACGCGTGGCGGCCGCCCGGCCGCCTTGGCGGCCGTGAGCGCGAAATTGGTCGAAAAGTCGCCATGCCCCCCCTGACGCGGGCGCGCCATTTCAGGGGCTGGCAGCCCGGCGGGCAGACGCCCTGCTGCTACGAGGGCCGACACGGTGTCTTGGAAGAGGGTGGCTAGCGCGTATTTCACGTCGTGATCCTGTCAGGAGTAGCGGCATCTTATCAGAGGCGCGACGGCGCGGCGCAAGACTGCGCGGGTTTCGTCACGCATCACGGCGCGAGCAGCGCCTCGACTTCTCGCATCCCGGCCCTGTGCATGGGGTGGCCATCCACCGGCGAGACCGGCAGCTCGCGGATCGCCTCGGGACTGAAGACATAGAGAGTGAAAGGGGTGTCGCCCGCGACGAACCGGAAAACCGGAACGGCTACCGTGCGGTCGTCGTTGTAGCGCAGCCGCCGCTCTTCCATGGCGAAGGGGATTTCGTGGCTATCCAGGAACAGGCCCACCTCTTCGGGCGCGGCGGCGGCCAGATGGAGCTGGATCTCGGGAAAGCGCGTGACCGCACCGCTCAAGACCTCGCCCACGAGTCTCGGCGAAAACTCGCGCAGCAGTGTCATGGCCTCCAGGGCGGTGGCGCGCAGCCTGCGCACGACCGTCTGCGTGTCTTTTTGGAAGAGCTCGAGGTGCAGCTTCAGGGCCGCCTCGATCTCGGCGTTACCCGGCCAGTTCTTATCCTCCGGCAGGCTGAGCCGGTGGGCGGCCTTGCGCTTTGCGCTCTGGAAGTCGCGGACCCCTTCTTCGGCCATGATCCGCGCCGCCTCGACCACGATCTTCTGCCGCGCGGTCGCCACGGCCCGGCCACGTGGGTTGGCGCCCCGCGTACGGCGTCCCATGTCAAAACAGTCCGCTACTACGGACGCTTTGGGTGGGCTGGGGTCCCGTCGAGGGGCTGTGCCGCCCGCCCTTCTTGGGGACCGTCCCTTTGATGAAGTATTCGCGCATGGCAGCCGGGTTAGTCTTGCTACAGGGTAATCCCGTGTCCCGATTAATGGTCGCCGTAACGATACCGCGCGGCTTTACGAACGGGGTATCCGGCGTCCCTGCCAGGGCCGCGCCCATATATTGGACCCAGATCGGGAGGGCGGCGTGCGCGCCGACCTCGTAATGGCCGAGTGACTTCGGCACCGGGAAGCCCACCCAGACGGTGGTCTCCAGGGTGGGACTGAAGCCCGAGAACCACGCGTTGCGCTCGTGGTTCGATGTCCCGGTCTTGCCCGCCAGATCCACGCGCTTGAGCGCGAGCGCCAGCTGTCCGGTGCCCGAGCGGATCACGCTTTGCATCATGCTGGTCATGATGTAGGCGTTCTGCGGGCTGATGGCCTGCACCGCGAAATGCGGCGTCCCGACGATGGGCGCGGCCATATCCGACGCGGGGGGAACGACCAGGGGCTTGGCGCGCCATAGGGTCTTGCCGCGCTCGTCTACGATCTTGCGGATGAAGTAGGGCCGTATCCTGAAACCCCCGTTCGCGAACACCGTATAGCCGCGCGCCATTTCGAGGGGCGTCAGGGTGGCGCTGCCGAGCACCAGCGAGAGACTGTGCGGGAGCTGGGAGGCACGGAACCCGAAGCGTTCCGCATAGCGTATGGCGTAGCCTATCCCGATGGCGCGCAGGATGCGGATCGAAACCAGGTTGATCGACTGGGCGAGCCCCACGCGCATGCGCGTGAGACCCCGGAAGTGTTCTGAAAAATTGTGTGGCCGCCAAAGCTCGCCGTGGGCGCCGCTCAAGGCCACGATGGGCGCGCCGCTAAAGAGGCTCGCCGCCGTATAGCCCTTGGCGATGGCCGCCGAGTACACAAAGGGCTTGAAGCTCGAACCCGGCTGACGATAGGCCTGTGTGGCGTTGTTGAAGTTGTCGGAATAGAAGTCGAAGCCGCCCACCAGCGCCGCCACCGACCCATCGTCCGGGCGCAAGGAGACGAGTGCCGCATAGGGTTTCGGGATCTGCGCCAAGGCCCATTGCCCGGGGGCTACGTGCTGCAGGTAGATCACATCGCCCACCTTCAGGATGTCACTCGCCTGCTTGGGCGCGGGTCCCTCGGCGTTGACGTTGATGAAGGGTGCCGCCCATGACAGGCCCGACCACCCGATCTGCACGCTGCGCCGGTCCAGGTCGTAGGCCTGCACGGAATGGTAGCCGACGGTCGTGACGATGGCCGGAATAAGGCCGCCCACCGTCGTGTAGTGGCGCAGGTCGCGGTTCAGGCGATGCGGGGAGGTCTGCGCATCGATTGCCACGGTGGCAGTCGGCCCGTAATAGCCGTGACGGTGGCTGTAGGCGATCAGCCCGTCTTCGACCGCCTGGTCGGCGGCCTTCTGTTCGTGCGCCCCGATCGTGGTGTAAACACGATAGCCGCCATCGTAGGTCTTCTTTTTCCCGAAGTGCTTGACCATATACTCGCGCACCATCTCGGCCACATAGGGCGCGCGCACATGGTAGTGGATCATATGGAGTCGCGCGGCGACCGGTGACGTGTCGGCCTGCGTGTACTGCGCCTGGGTGATGTCGCCCAAAGCCAGCATGCGACCGAGCACATAGTGGCGACGGGCCTGGGCGTTATGCGGGTGGTCTATCGGATTATCCAGCGAGGGGGCCTGGGGGAGCCCGGCGAGCATCGCGAGTTGTGCGATATCGAGCTTTTCGAGGGGTTTCCCGTAATAGACGTGGGCGGCGGCTTCGAAGCCGTAGGCATGGTTGCCGAGAAAGATCTTGTTCAGGTAGAGCGTGAGGATCTGGTTTTTGGTCAGTTCGCGCGCGATCTTGAACGACAGCAGGACCTCTTTGATCTTGCGCGTGAAGGTCTTGTGCGGACTCAGAAAGTAATTGCGCGCGACCTGCATGGTGATCGTGCTCGCGCCCTGGGCCTTGCGCCCCGTCACGATATCGACCCACGCGGCCCGGAAAATCCCCAGCAGGTCTATCCCGGGATTGGTATAAAAGGACCGGTCTTCGGCCGCCAGCACCGCTTGCACCAGGAGCGGAGGGACCTGCTTCAGGGTCACGGGCATGCGTTCCTCGTTGCCGAATTGAGCGACGAGCGCACCGTGGCGCGTCAACACCTGCAAAGGGGCCTTAAGGCGCTTGCGGGTGATATTGTGGACCGCGGGCAATGTCGGTGCGAGCACGAGCGAGGTCACCGTTGCCACGAGGACTCCGGCGGCAAAGAGCCCGAAGAAGACGAGTAGCAATCGGAACCCGATCCGGCGTTTCAGGGAGCCGCCGGGCGTAGATGAAGAGGCCATAATCTCTCAGTCAGCAGGGTAGCGTCCAGTATACGGGCAAACGCGAGAACGCCAAAGCATTGGCATACCGCCAATCCCTGATCTATAGTTCATGGCAGCTCATCTAAAGAGCGACCTACCGGGCATAAGTTCCGGAAAAAGGGAGGAAATTGGGTCTCTTTAACCGCAAAAAACCGCCGCTCGTCGGCCTGGATATCAGCACCTCGTCGGTGAAAGTCCTGGAATTGAGCCGTAACCAGAACCAATATCGCGTGGAGCGCTATGCCGTGGAGCCCATGCCGCAGAACGCCGTGGTTGAGCGGGCTATCGCCGATGTCGAACAGGTCGGCGCCACTGTGGGCCGCGCCATGAAGCGCTGCGGAACCAAATTGAAGCATGTCGCCGTGTCGGTTCCGGCGAGTCAGGCGATCACCAAACTGGTACGGATGTCGGCGGCCCTCACTGAGTCGGAGCTCCAGACCCAAATCGAGATGGAGGCCGAGCATTACATCCCCTACCCCTTGAATGAAGTGAATCTCGACTTCCAGGTCGTGGGTCCTGCTGAAGACAATGCCGAGGAGGTCGAGGTCTTGATCGCGGCGTGTCGCAAGGAGGTAGTCGACGATTACCTGGCGGTCATACAGTCCCACGGATATCAGCCGGTCATTGTCGATCTCGAGACCTACGCGATGGAGAACGCCTACGGCCTGATGGCCGAGCACATGGCGGGGGGCGGTCTGGAAAAGGTCGTCGCCGTCTATGATATCGGCGCCACGAGCATGACCCTGAATGTCATGTACAGCAATCGCTCCATCTACAGCCGATCGCATAGCTTTGGGGGTCGTCAGCTGACCGAGGAGATCCAGCGGCGCTACGGGCTGTCCTATGAGGAGGCGGGGCTCGCCAAGAAGCAGGGGGGCTTGCCCGAAAACTATCAACCCGAGGTGTTGAAGCCCTTTCTGGAGGCCTTGTGTCAGGAGGTCGTGCGCTCCCTGCAGTTTTTTTATGCGACGAGCCCCTTTAATAAGGTCGACCTGATCCTGCTCGCCGGCGGCTGTGCGCAGATACCGGGCGTGGACAAGCTCGTCACGAGCCGCGTGGGCGCGCCGGCGGCGATCGCCAACCCCTTTGTGGGCATGACCTTGGCCTCACGCGTCAAGCCCCAGCTCTTCGCCAACGAGACGCCCTCCCTCATGGTGGGTTGCGGGCTCGCGCTTCGGAGTTTCGATCCATGATGCGGCTCAATCTTCTGCCCTGGCGCGAGCAGCGCCGCAAGGAGCAAGACCAGGGCCTGATACGGCAAGCGGCCATCGCCTGGGTGGGTGTTCTGGTCGTGCTTTTCTATGTCCACATGCAGCTCGGCGACTTCGTGTCCCGCCAGCAGGCGCGCAACAGCTATCTGCAACAGCAGATGGCGCTCATGGCCTCCAAGATCCACAAGATCGCGATGATCAAGAAGGCCCGCGCGGCCTTGCTTGCGCGCATGCATGTCATCCAGCAACTCCAGATGGACCGCATGCTGATCGTGCATAGCTTCAATAGCTTGGCGCGCGATGTCCCTCCGGGGGTCTATCTCACGTCGCTCGCCCAGTCCGCGCAGGCATTCACGATCTCGGGCGTCGCCCAGTCGAACGAGCGGGTCTCGCAGTTCATGCGCAACCTCGCGGGCTCGCCGTGGTTCACTAATCCGGTGCTGGACGTGATCACCGTGAAAAGGGTGGGGGATGCGCACCTGAGCTACTTTACGTTGACCGCGCAAGGGAAGGGCATGGCGCCCGCCAAGAAACCCATCGCGGGGAGGAGATAGCCGTGGATTGGCGGCAGACGATCGAAGACCTGAAGAGTGTCGACCTGAACAACCTGTCGGCATCGCCGTACTCGGTGAAGGTCGTCGGGGTGGGCCTGTCGTGCCTCCTCTTATTGGGTCTCGGCTACTGGTTTTTCATAAGCGGCCAGATAAAGACCTACGACAACCTGAGGGTGCAGGAGAAGGCGCTGAAGCAGCAGTTCCTTCAGCAGAAGATGGAGGCGGCGCAGCTGCCGGCCTACGAAGAGCAGATGCGTAAGATGAAGGTCGAGTTCGGGGGCTTGCTGGAGGAATTGCCGAATACGACCCACATGCCGGAGTTCGTGACCGAAGTTACCCAGGCGGGCAAGAGCAGCGGCCTGCAGTTCGCGCTCTTCAAGCCGGAGAAGGAAGTGCCCAAGGACTTCTACGCGGAGCTGCCGATAGCGCTGACCGTGGGGGGGACCTATGAGCAGTTGGGCCATTTCGTGGGCGATATCGCCGCGCTGCCGCGCATCGTGACGCTCGCCAACGTCAAGGTTACGGTCAAGCACGGCGATTACCTGGCCATGTCCGTGACCGCCAAGACCTATCGCTATTTAAAGCACCGGTATATAAAGAAATGACCATGCGTAGACAGATCATGATCGTCGCGTGCGCGTTGCTTGCCGGATGCTCGGGCGGCGGGGGGATGACGCGGCTACAGCAGTTCGTGGCGACCGCTGATGCCGGATATCGGCCTCCGGTGAAGCCGGTCCCGAAGATCCCGGCTCCGCGCATCGTGGCCTTCGACATGCATCACTTCGTTGACCCGTTCGAGCCCTTCGCCATGCGCTTACCCGGCCGCGGGCCCAACCCCAACCAGCACATCCCCAAGGGCCCGCTCCAGCACTTCCCATTGGATGCCATCACGATGGTCGGGACGCTCTCGGCCGGCCCCCAACTCTGGGCCCTGGTGAGGACGCCCGACCACGCGACGCATCGCGTCCAGGTCGGGACCTATATGGGTGAGCACTACGGAAGGATCGTGCGTATAACGCCGCGCAAGATCCATCTCGTGGAAACCGTTGCCGGACCGACGGGCTGGGTCAAGCAGCCCGTCACCATAGCTATCAAGTAATAAGGGAGCCCTACCATGATTAGAACAAAGCTCGCCGCCATCGCCTTCGCGATCTCCGCGTTCGCCGTGGCCGGGGCCGCAACGCTCACGGGGCTTACCTGGAGCACGAACGCCGGCCGCCCCGCGCTGCGGCTTGTGATCGCAGGCCATGCGCGCGGCAGACTCGTGGTCAAGCGGCACGGGCGGCTCCTGCGCATCGAGCTGCGTCACACCGCGCTCGGGACCCATGTGCGGGATCTTGCGGGTTCCGGCACGGTCAAGGGGGTCTACCCTTATCTGGCCGATCATGGTCGTGGGGTGGATGTCGACGTGCTGTTGACCCGCCGCGGACGCATGCATCTGCTGCGCGCGTCCTATGGTTATCAGGCGGTGCTGGGCGGTGTAACGAATGTCGGCGCCACGCGGGCCTTGGCCCGGGTCCCAACCCCGACTCCAACGAAGGCCCAGGCGCCCGCGCAGCCGGGCCTGAACGTCTTGAACAAATTGAGCTATTTCGCATTTCCGGGCAACAGGATCGAGATCCACCTGGCCACCGCGAAGCGGCCCGAGTCCCCGTCGGCCTTTGTGCTCACCAAGCCCGCCATGGTCGTCCTCGACATACCCAAGACGACCATCAAGTCGACCGTGAGCGAGCTGCGGGTCGGCGCCGGTGACGTGCGCAGTGTGGCGGCGGTACAGGCCAATGGCATGACGCGTGTCGTGATCCGGCTTGTAAGTCCCGCGGCCTTTCGCGCCTTCGTGCGGCCGCATGCCGTCGACGTGATCATCGCAAGCCCCAACACCCAGATCGCCGAGGCGGCGGTTGCCATGCCGAAGACGCCCGTGTTGCCGCCTAGCGCCAATCACAGGCCGCGCTACACCCTGCGCGCCATCACCTTTCATCGCGGACGCGACGGCGCGGGTAAGGTCGCGGTCAAGTTATCGAGTTCGAACGTGGCGGTGAGCGTCCATAACCGCGGCCACCACATCGTGCTGACGTTTCACGATACCGCAGTCCCCAAGGCCGAGCAGCGCCGACTCGTGGTCACCGACTTCGCGACCCCGATCGACACCATACGGACTTTCCAGGACGGGCGCGCGACGCGCATGGTCTTGCACGCGTACGGCCATTACACGCAGATGGGCTTTCAGTCGCAGCGCACTTTCCTCATGCGCGTGACCCCGGTCTCGGAGCGCGCCTACCACGCTGCAGAGCGTGCGAAGAACAAATATGCGAGCCGCAAGATCTCGCTGAATTTCCAGCACATCGGGGTGCGCGCGGCGCTGCAGGTTCTCGCCAATTTCAGCGGCCTGAATTTCGTCACGAGCAACGCCGTGCACGGCTCCCTCACCCTAGAGCTGCATGACGTTCCGTGGAAACAGGCCTTGCACCTCATTTTGCGGACCAAGAACCTCGGCATGGAGCGCAAGGGCAACATTATCCTCGTGGCCCCCGCCGCGCAGATGGCCGCAGAGCGTCAGGCGCGCCTGAAGGCGCGCGCCCAGGCTCGCACACTCGAGCCCTTGGAGACGGTCTTGATTCGTATGAACTATGCCAAGGCCTCGGACATCGCGGCACTCCTCAAGTCTACGCGCACGGTGGGCGGTACGACGCACAATATGCCGTTTAGTTCGGTGAGCTACAGCAAGCAGACCACGGAGTCCACATCACTGTTGTCGAAGCGCGGCCAGGTGACCGTGGATAAGCGCACGAATTCCTTGATCGTCCAGGACACGCCCTCGCGCATCCGTGCCATACGCAGGCTCATCGCCAAACTCGACCGGCCGGTGCGCCAGGTGCTGATCGAGGCGCGCTTGGTGGAGGCCAACGACGGTTTCAACAAGAGCCTGGGTGCCCAGCTCGGCCTCAATTACTCCTATAGCACGCCGTCCACCTCAGTCTCGAGCTGTCCGGCGGCGCAGTGCGCGGGTTCCGGCCAGTCGACGGCCCCGGGCATGCCGCCTACCACGGCGGGCACGCTGTCGAGCACGAGCCTTGGGGCATTCAACGTCAACCTGCCGTCGGTGGGTGTCGGTCAATCCTTGCCCGCGACCTTCGCGCTCACCGTCGCCAAGCTCGCCAACAACAACCTGTTGAACCTCGAGCTCTCGGCCTTGCAGGCGGAAAACAAGGGCAAGATCATATCGAGCCCGCGCCTCATCACAGCCAACGATCGCAAGGCCGACATCAAGCAAGGCGAGGAGCAGTTCTTCAATCTGGGGTTCGGTCAGAGCATGCTCCAGCAGGCGGTCCTGGGTCTGTCGGTGACGCCACAGATCACGCCTGACAACCGCATCATCATGACCGTGAAGATCACGGATAACAGCTTCGCAAACGCGGTCGCCGGGACCTTGGACGAGAAGAGTCTGAAGACCCAGGTGCTGGTCAACAACGGGCAGACGGTCGTGATCGGCGGGATCTACCAGAATAGCCGGCTGCGGACCGTCACCAAGGTCCCCTTCTTGGGCAATATCCCGGTCCTGGGCTATCTGTTCCGGAACACCTCGGTTGCCAACACCCGTTCGGAGCTGCTCATCTTCCTCACGCCCCGCATCCTGGCGCCGTCGCTGTCTCTGCAATCAGGTTGATTTATCGCCCTCATGCTGGCATAACGCCCGCATGAGGGCTTTGGAAGCGGGCATTTTTCTGGTGGGCCCCATGGGGGCCGGCAAGTCCACGATCGGACGGTGTCTCGCCGACCGCCTGGGGCGCGTCTTTTGCGATAGCGATCACGAGATCGAGCGACGCACTGGGGCGAGCGTGCCCTTGATCTTCGCTGTGGAAGGCGAGGCCGGATTCCGGCGCTGGGAGGCGCTCGTCCTCGAGGATCTGGTGGCAAGGCCGAATGTCGTCCTCGCGACCGGCGGCGGCGCGGTACTTGCCCCCCACAACCGCGAACTCCTGAAGGCGCATGGCACCACGGTCTACCTCCACGCCGACCCGCACACCCTATGGGAGCGTGTGCGCCGGGATCGACATCGCCCCCTTTTACAGACCGAGGACCCGGAGGCGCGGGTCGCGGCGCTCTTGCGGGAGCGCGAGCCGATCTATCGCGAGGTCGCCGACCTCATCGTGGATACCGATCGCAGGCCGCCGCATGTGGCGGCGCGGGTCATCGCCTGCGGATTAAAGAGGATAAGCCGTGTCGACCATGACGCTTGATCTCCCGGGTGGGGGTTATCCCATCCATATCGGCGCAGGACTGCTGGCGCGCGCCGACCTCTTGCGGGCGCCGGTGTCCGGGGGGCGGGTTGCGATCATCACCAATGAGGTTGTGGCGCCGTTGTACCTTGCGCGCCTGCGCGAGGCCTTGGTGGCCTTCGACCCCACGGTCGTGGTCCTGCCCGACGGTGAACCGCAGAAGGCGCTCGGGACCATCGACCGCATCGTAGGCGACCTGCTCGGGCGCCGCTGCGACCGCGCCACGACGATCTTTGCCTTGGGGGGTGGCGTCGTCGGCGATATCGCAGGCTTTGCGGCCGCGGTCTACCAGCGCGGCGTGCCCTTCGTCCAGGTGCCGACTACTCTGTTGTCGCAGGTCGATTCCTCGGTGGGCGGCAAGACGGGTGTGAATCACGCGCTGGGCAAGAACATGATCGGCTGCTTCTATCAACCGCAGGCAGTCATCATCGACACGGCGACACTATCGACGCTCCCCGACCGCGAGCTTTCCGCGGGCCTGGCCGAAGTCATAAAGTACGGGGCCATAGGCAACCCCGCCTTCTTCGCGTGGCTCGAGCAGAACATGGACGCGCTTATGCGGCGCGACTCCGCATCGCTTGCCTATGCCATCGAGACCTCGTGCCGGGACAAAGCGCGCGTGGTCATGGCCGACGAGCGCGAGGCCGGGGTGCGGGCCTTGCTCAACTTCGGTCACACCTTCGGACACGCCATCGAGGGCGCCATGGGTTACGGCCGCTGGCTGCATTGCGAGGCGGTCGGGGCCGGCA
>NZ_JBTRWP010000066.1:0-12836 GCF_054609335.1 Acidiferrobacter sp.
CGGCGTCTGCGGACTCAAGCCGTTATTGCTGTCGGACCCCGTGGTCGCAACGTAGTACGTCTGGCCCGTGCCGGCGCCCGGGGTATTCAGGGCAAGCCCCAGGGGGATAGTGCTGCCGGTGATGGGCGTGGTGGTGCTGGTCGCCGTGGTGTTGTTCGACGATTGGGTGCTGGGGGTAGGCGAGCTGCTAGCGCTCCCGCCGCCGCTTACACAAGCGGACAGGGAGGCGGCGATAGCCATGGGAAGTAAGAGTTTCTTCAGTGAAAGGGTCGTATTCAGGGAAGGCTTGGTTTGACCAACCATTGTGATTTTCTCCGTCAAGGCATCATCCTGCGAGTTGCATCCATATCGAGGCAGGTAGATACAAAAAGTGAATTCGCAATCCCTGGCGATGCAGCGGATGTTGGGCTACCCGGCAAGTGTCCAGATAGCCGTTCCTGACAAAGGCACAAAGATCCGGGATGTATGGAATCGTGCGGTCGAACCGGGGGGACAGACGGTCTTTCGAGGGGCGCCGATTGAGGTGCGCGCCATAGCCCGCGCGAGGGCGCGCCTGGCGCAGCGGGGCTTGCGCGGTGGGTTTTGGGCGATGGGCGGAGCGATTCTGATCAGAGCGCGAGAGTCGAACGCGCCGCCGCGTTCATGAACGTTCGTGGCAGGTGGCCCCTATGGATGAGTTCGCCCGCTGCGCTTGTCCCCTTTCGATACTGCCGATGCGAAATCGGCGCGGGTAGACTGGCCACTGATCAGTAAAGAGGGTTCCCATGAAGGCGGCGCTTCCGAAACACGTAGGCTTTATTCCGGATGGCAATAGGCGTTGGGCGCAGGACAAGGGCTTTCCTCGCGAGCAGGGCTATGCCTTTGGGGTGGAGCCTGGCATCCGCCTCTTCGAGCATTGTCGGGACATGGGCATACCCGAGATCTCGATTTACGGATTCACGCGCGACAACACCAAAAGGCCTGCGGCGCAGAAGGCGGCCTTCGCCGAGGCGTGCGTCCAGTTTGCCCAGGAACTGACCAGACGGGGCGCGGCATTGCTGGTACTGGGTGACGAGAATTCACGGGTGTTCCCGACAGATCTGCGTACCTATAGAGAGCGTCGCGGGACCGGGATGAAAGTGAATCTCCTTGTTAATTATGGGTGGGACTGGGATATAGACGGGCTGCGTCACGGGAAGCTGCGCTCAAGCGATGTCTCGCGCATCGATCTCGTTGTACGGTGGGGGGGAGGCCGCCGTTTGAGCGGTTTCCTCCCAATCCAGTCGGTGTATGCGGATTTCTTTGTCGTCGACGAGTACTGGCCTGACTTTCAGATGGCGCAGTTCGAGGCCGCCCTGCGCTGGTTCCGTGCGCAGGATCGCACCCTGGGGGGCTAGGAGCGTCCCGCACCCCTATCGGGGCAGGCACCGTGATAGGATCGCAAGATCACCGTATTCGGAGGGGGGCGGACGTGGATCGGGAAAGCGGCGAGGTGCGCGCAACGAAGGAAGCGATGACCTGGGGGAGTTTGCTTGCGTCGGCCCGCCTGGGTGCCTCGGCGCCGCAGACAACGCCGGCTATGGGGCGCAGCGAATTTCAGAGAGACTTTGACCGCATCGTCTTTTCCTCGGCGTTTCGCCGCCTCCAGGACAAGACTCAGGTGTTTCCTCTGGCCGAGAGCGACTATGTCCGCACGCGACTTACGCATAGCCTCGAGGCCTCAAGCGTCGGACGCTCCTTGGGCACGCTCGTGGGGGCGGGCCTGCGCGAACGTTATCGCGAGATCGACGACCTCGGGGTATCGCCTTCCGACATCGGCGCCATCGTCGCCGCCGCCTGTCTGGCCCATGACATCGGCAACCCGCCGTTTGGCCATTCCGGCGAGGATGCCATTCGGCTCTTTTTCGCGACTCACATCTCCGGGCATGACCTGCTGGCGCCGTTATCCGAGGCGCAGCGTGCGGATTTTCTGCAGTTTGAGGGTAATGCACAGGGTTTTCGGATCCTGACGCGCCTGCAAAGCCCCGATAACCGGGGCGGCCTGCAACTGACCCTGGCGACCCTCGGCGCGTTCACGAAATATCCGCGCGCCGCCCGTCACGGCACCATGGAGAAAGCCATCAGCCTGCGCAAGCACGGTTTCATGGAGGCGGAGGAGGGGTATTTCGCGGAGATCGCGCACGGGCTTGGTCTTGGCCGCCGCGCTCAGGGGATCTGGGTGCGTCACCCCTTGGCGTATCTGGTCGAGGCTGCCGACGATATCTGTTACCACGTAGTCGACGTGGAGGACGCCTATCGACTCGGGATATTGCGCTACGAGGATGTGGAAGGGGTGTTGGCCGGCATCATCGACGATGCGAGCCTTGCGCACCGCCTCGGTGCGATGCGCGATGACAAGGGGCGCATCGAGTATCTACGGGCGCGCAGTATCAATGCCTTGGTCGAGCAAGCGGCCCACCGTTTCTTGGCCATCGAAGGTGAGCTGCGCGCCGGGGGCCACGACGTTGCACTGCTCTCCGAGGTGTCGGCCGCTATGGGCATGCAGGCCTTGCGGGCGCTCGGCGAACAACGGATTTACATGGCACCGCCCGTAGTCGAAATCGAAGCGGCGGGCTTTGAGGTCTTGGCCGGGTTGCTCGCGGTCTTCGGAGGCGCGATCGAGGCGCAGGCGCGGGATCAGCTGAACGCCCGTGACCGGATGCGCCTTAAATTGATCCCCCCGCAGTTTCTGGGACCAAACGGCGGAGTGCATCCCGATCCCTACCAGCGTCTCTTGCGCTTGACCGACTTTGTGTCTGGAATGACAGACACTTACGCGGTATCCCTCTACAAGAAAGTGACCGGTATTTCCTTACCTGGCGGCTGAGATTCTTCAGTCGTCCCGCCTCATCCGTCTAATGGCGGACTGAACCGACCCCGACAAATGGGCACAGTCTCGGATACGGAAGATCGTGCGGTCATGTGGCCTTTGGACACGATCGTACTGCCTAAGGAGAGCGGGTATGGACATAACAGAGGGCGAGGGCGCCCTGATGACGGCAATCCAAAATATTCTGATGTCGGGCGGCGTTGATGATCCAGTGACGGAGAGTGAGCGCATATTGGCCGAAACGCGAGACTTGGAGTTCGCAGACATGTGGGAGAGGGCCGTCTCCATGGCGCGCACCCGCGCAAGTGGTGTTCCGCTCGGTTATGTCCTCGGACGTCAGCGTTTCATGGGGGTTGAGATCGAGGTCAACCCGGGTGTCTTGATTCCCCGTAACGAGACTGAGCTCCTAGGTTGGGAGGCGGTGGCGAGACTGCGCGAGGTGCGCGGTGCTCGCGGCATGGGCGCTCGCGTCATCGACATGTGTTGCGGCTCGGGCAATCTCGCCTGCGGGATAGCGCACGCAATCCCTGGCGCGGAGGTCTGGGCGAGCGACCTCATGGAGGACTGTGCCCAGCTTGCCATGCGCAACGCCAAACGCCTGGACTTAGGAGGCAGGGTACACGTAGCGTCCGGCGACCTCTTCAAGCCGCTCGCTGCCATGGGGGCGAGCGCCTGCGATCTGATTGTGTGCAATCCGCCGTATATTTCAAGCCACAGACTGAACCGGGACCGGCAAGACCTCCTGAGCCACGAACCGAGGCAGGCGTTCGACGGTGGGCCCTATGGTCTTTCGATTTATCAGAGACTGGTCCACGACGCGGCCTCCTTCCTCTTGACGGGTGGCTGGCTGCTCCTGGAACTGGGTGTGGGCCAGGCCACCTCCCTCGACCTTCTGTTACAACGATCGGGCTACTACGACCGGATCGAGCTCGTGCCCGACCCCCAAGGGGAGCCCAGGGTGGCTGCGGCCCGACGGGGTCCCGCCATCACGGATGGCCACTGACCTGCATCAGGTAGATGAGTAACGTAAGTCCCATCAGCACCAGCGCTCCCACCATGGCCACGTAAGGGGCTGGATTCCCCACGCCCCTTGCGACGGTCTCATCCATGATGGCGCGCCGGTTGCGCACAAAGCGAATCGACGCCGACACCATCATCAGAATCCCCAGGGCGACAAGCCCGATCCCCAGGAGTTCGGCCATCTGTAGGCCGTGGTGCGCACCCGTTTTTTTGTGAAGGGCCTTGCCGATGTAAATGAGAAAGATGTCGAATTTTTCGACAAGGAACCCAAACGCCATGACCGCCACTCCGGTTCGCACCCAGGCCAGGTAGGTCCGCTCGTTTGCGGCGTGGTCGCCATAGCGTTCGATCATGGTCTCTGTTCTCCTTTCCGGCTCGTGAATACGTGGCGAGCGACCTTAAGCGGTCCGCCGTTCGGCTGATTCAGGGCGCGAACTTCCCATATAAAGTCGAGCCGTTACGCAATCGTACTGACATATGTTGAATTATTCGAGCGCGATTCACAAACGGCTGCGGGGAGGGGCACGTGACGGACACACCACAAAGAACGCACAACGATCCGTCTCCCTTGCGTGGCTGTAAAGGACGCATAGACGTCTTCCGGGCATTGAATCTTGGCGACATGTTATGCGCCATACCTGTCCTACGGGCGTTGCGCGCCACCTCCCCAGACGCCCGTATCCCGGTCATCGGTCTGCCGTGGGGGCGCGAACTCATGACGCGTCACCGGCATTATGTAGATGATTTTCTCCTGTTTCCCGGGCATCCGCAATGGCCGGAGACCCATGTCGGTCGCGCGGATTACGGAAACTTTCGGAAAGCTCTTCCCGGCGACTTTGATTGGTTGATACCGCTACACGGTGATGGACGACTCACCGCCGCGGTTGCGTCGGAGTGGCCGGCCATCCGTTTGGCCGGATCCGTGCGCGCCGGCGTTCGCGACAGTGGCTCTTTCTTTCCTTACCCATCGGGTCATGAGATCGACCGTCTACTGGGGCTCATCCGCGGCCTTGACGGCGACGGTACCTCAAATCTCGAGCTTCCGCTCCACCAGGCGGACTTCGCCAAGCTTTGGGCGGTGCCCGAGTTTGAATGTCTGCGCGATGCGCCCTATGTGGTCGTGCACCCAGGGTCGCGGGATGCGCAACGCCGTCTTGCGCCCATGTTCTTCGAAGAAGCCGTCGGACTTCTCGCGGCGCACACGCGCGTCGTCTTAACGGGCAGCGCGCAGGAGTGGGACGTGAATGCCCGAATCGCTGAGTTCTGCCCAGGAGTGGTGAATGCCGCAGGGGCGACTTCGCTGGGCATGTTGGGAGCTTTGATCGCGGGGGCGCGTTGTCTCGTGACCCACGATACCGGCCCTTCGTATCTTGCTGCGGCGTTCCATACGCCAAGTCTCGTGGTCGTCACGGGCTCGGATCCGGGCTGCTGGGCGCCCAAGGAATGGTGGTGCCACCGCATGCTCGACGCGCGCAGAGGGCTTTCGAGGGAGCGATTTTTGGCGGCAGTGTCGGGTCTTTGGGAGCACGCCGGGAGGGTCGCGTGTTAGGCGGTGACCGCAGAACAAATCTGCCACTGCGTATCCTGACGTGGCATGTGCACGGAAGCTATCTCTATTACCTAAGTCAGCTTCCGCACCAGTTTTACGTGCCCGTGAAGCCTGGGCGACCCCAAGGGTATGGCGGATGCGCCCCGGGGCGGGCGTGGCCACCCAATCTGCATGAGGTCGCCGCCGAGCAGATTCGTGACCTTGCGCTGGACGCGGTGATATTCCAGTCACCGGGCCCTTACGAGCGCGACCAGTACGACCTCTTGACCGAGGGCCAGCGCGCGCTTCCATGCATCTATTTGGAGCATGATCCGCCGAGACGGCAACCGACGGACACGCGCCACGTCGTAGACGACTCATCTGTTCTTTTGGTGCATGTGACGCATTTCAATGCCCTCATGTGGGATAGCGGTCGCACGCCCGTGTATGTGATCCGTCACGGTGTTGCATTGCCGTCCGGGATCACCTTTACAGGCGAGATCCCCCGCGGTCTTGTAGTGGTCAATGACCTGGAGAGCCGCGGCCGCAGGCTTGGCTGGGATGTCTTTGAAAGGGTTCGCAGCCAAATCCCGCTCGATCTCGTGGGTATGGGTTCAAGGGCGCTTGGGGGATTGGGGGAGATTCCGTCCGAGCGACTCCCCGCTTTCATGGCCCGCTATCGATTCTTCTTCAATCCGATCCGTTATGCAAGTCTTGGGCTTGCCGTCTGCGAGGCCATGGCGGTGGGGGTTCCTATCATAGGGCTTGCCACAACCGAGATGCCGAGTGTCATCCGCAACGGCGTGTCGGGTTACGTCTACACCGACGTCGAACAGATGATTCGGAGGATGCGTGAACTCTTGGCGCGGCCGGATCGGGCGAAGGCCCTGGGGGAGGGGGCGAGACGTTATGCGTCCGCACACTTCTCTCTCGCGCGTTTCGCCAGCGACTGGGATATGGCATTGGCGGCGGCGGCGCAACTGCGACGGCTGCACAACGAGAACGTAAGGGCAGGAGGCCTGAATGAGCCAGCGAATTGCGCTTATAAGTGAGCATGCTTCGCCTCTCGCTATTCTCGGCGGTTGCGAATGTGGTGGCCAGAACGTCTACGTCGGGCAGGTCGCCCTGGGGCTGGCGCGACTTGGCTATAGTGTCGACGTTTTTACACGCCGCGACGATATCGCTTTACCCGAGATCGTCCAGTGGGCACAGGCGGTGCGCGTCATACACGTGCCTGCGGGGCCAGCGCGATCGATTCGCAAAGAGGACCTGCTGCCCTATAGGGAAGATTTCTCTCGCTATATGGATTCGTGGCTCCGGCAGGGACGTGGGCGCTATGACCTGCTGCACGCGAATTTTTTCATGTCAGGCGTGGTTGCGCGCGAATTGCAGGAACGCTGGGGACTGCCGTTTGTCATGACCTTTCATTCCTTGGGCGCTGTGCGGCAGCTTCATCAGGCCGGAAGTAACGAATTTCCCAGGGAGCGGAACCTGATCGAGTCGGAAATCGTGGCCGACGCCGATGCCATTTTGGCGGGGTGTCCGCAGGATGCCAGGGACTTGGGATCTTTCTATGGGGCGGCCCCTCACAAGGTGCGGATCGTGCCCTGCGGCTTCGATCCTGTCCAGTTTTCGCCCATGGATAAGGGCGTGGCGCGGCAGGAGATCGGGGTGAGGGGCGCGGGCCCCTTGTTCGTCCATGTCGGTCGTATGGTGCCGCGCAAAGGGGTCGATACCATCATCGAGGCCATGGCGCGCCTTAGGGATCAGTATGGCTTGTATGCCAGGCTCTTGGTCGTGGGAGGAGAGACGGATTACCCGGATGAGCGATCGACTCCCGAGATCGGCCGTCTGAAGCGTATCGCTGCGGCGCTCAGGGTTGACGATCGGGTCATGTTCGTAGGTCGACGCCGACCCGATCAACTGCGCCCCTATTACTGTGCCGCCGATCTTTTCATAACGACGCCGTGGTACGAACCGTTTGGGTTCACACCTCTTGAGGCCATGGCCTGCGCAACCCCGGTTATAGGCTCGGCGGTGGGCGGTATCAAGTACACGGTGCGTCACAAGGAGACCGGATATCTCGTGCCACCCCACAACGCCGCCGCGGTTGCGCTCTATATGGCACATGCCCTGCGCGAACCCGAGGAGCGCGAGAGCTTAGGGCAGGGCGCGGCGGCCCGCGCCGCGTCATCGTTTACTTGGCAGAAGGTGTCCAACATGGTGAGCCAGGTCTATCAAGAAGTCATGGGGCGCGCCGCATCCTCGCGGAGCGCTGTAATCACGCCTTTACGGACCGAGGTGTCAGAGTCGCCCCGTTCATTTCTTAATTAGGGAGGAGAGTTCATGAACGACGCTCTGGCGCGCATCGAGAATAGAGACGGAAGGAGAGAACGAGACGACCAGCATCCAGGCCCTCTGGCGGGACACATCGCACTTGTCATAGGTGGGGCACAGGGTCTCGGTGCGGCCATCTGCAGGAATTTGAGCCAAGCGGGCGCTGCCGTGATCGCAGGGGACTTCCTAGAAGATGAGGAGGATCGGCCGCTCGAAATAAAGGCCACCGCAGTGTTCTCCGGGGATTTGCGCACGCCGTCTCTTCTCGACCGATTTCCAGAGATCGACCAAACGACCTTGCGGGATCTCGCTAATGTCGCGCATACCGTGCGACTTGTGCTGACGCAGCCTGCGGAGACGGTCATCCCCGAGATCATGGCCCGTCCTATGCGAGAGACCTCATGGTTCTGATGCGCGATGCCGCCGTCTTTCTTGACAAGGATGGCACACTCATAGACGACGTCCCCTACAATGTGGACCCGGATCGCATACGCTTGGTCTCCGGGGTGCGGACCGGCCTGCGGCGGCTCCACGAACGGGGCTTTAAGCTGGTCGTCGTGAGCAATCAAGGCGGGGTGGCCCGCGGCTACTTCACCGAAGAGGCGCTCACAAGCGTCGAAGACAGGTTGCGTGATCTCTTGCGCGCCTTCGGTGTGCCCTTGGCCGGCTTTTATTATTGCCCCCACGACCCCATGGGGCGCCTGAAGAACTACTCCATTTCCTGTACTTGTCGCAAACCGCGCCCTGGCCTTTTTCAGAGGGCCGCCCGTGACGGTCATTGCGACCTGACGCGATCCTGGTGTATCGGGGATATCCTTGATGACGTGGAGGCGGGGCACGCCGCGGGTTGCCGCAGCGTGCTCGTCGATAACGGCAACGAGACCAAATGGCAGCTTTCAGACCGGCGCGTGCCTGACTACATAGCGCGCGATATAGACGAAGCCGCAGATTTCATCATCGACGCATCGGGGCCAGGGCGCCCTGTGCGTCCCCATTCGTTCGCACGCTCATGATGGGGCACGATTGGCAAGCGGCACGCAGGCTCTTGGTGGTACGGCTCGATGGTATGGGTGATCTACTCATGACGGGGCCCGCCATACGCGCCCTGAAGGCGGCGGCCGTGGGCCGCAACGTGACTGCGCTCGTTTCGCCGGCTGGGGCGGCGGTCGCGCGTCTCCTGCCCGGTGTTGACGATGTCATAGTCTACCGTGCGCCGTGGATGAAGGGGGTCGATGCCGATGCTGCCATGGATCACGCGGTCATCGAGCAATTGCGCGCGCGCCGCTTTGACGCGGCCGTGATCTTTACGGTATTCAATCAGAGCCCCTTGCCGGCGGCACTCCTCTGCCATCTGGCCCAGATCCCTCGACGTGCGGCCCATTGTCGCGAGAATCCCCATGCGCTCTTGACGACATGGGTGATCGAGAAGGAGCCGGAGCACGGGATACGGCACGAAGTGGAGCGGCAGCTAGGGCTCGTGGCTGAGCTTGGCGCAAGCGCAGGCGACGACAAGCTTGCGATCTCCCTGCCGGAGTCGGCGCGCGCATGGGGTGCGCGTCACCGGGCCGAGGGTCGGCCTATGGTCATCCTGCATCCGGGGGCGTCAGCGTCTTCCCGGCGCTATCCCGAGGAATCCTATGCGACGGTCTTGCGGCTTCTCGAACGTGAGCTCGACGCCGCCTGCGTCCTGGCCGGCACGGATGGCGAACGCGAGCTTTTGCTCCGTATACGCCAGACGGCCCGCAGCGATGCTAACGTGGTCTGTGGCGCGTCCCTTGCGGAGCTTGCCGGGCTCCAACAGTCCGCGGATGTCGTCGTCACCAATAACACTGGGCCTGCCCATCTGGCGACAGCGGTCGGCACGCCCGTGGTCGTGCTTTATGCGCTTACGAATCCGCAGCATGTGCCTTGGGCGGCCGCATCGCGCGTGCTGTCAGCCGACGTTCCTTGCCGCAACTGCTTCAAGAGTGTTTGCGCCAGTGGCCACCACCGCTGTCTGCGAGATGTAAGCCCGCGACAGGTCGTAGACGCCGCGACCGAACTCTTGCTGGACGGTTCGGGCCTCGCCCGCCGGGCCTTATGCTGACACTCGGAATCTCGGGCGGCTTCCATGAGCCCGCGGCAACCTTGATCGAAGATGGGCATGTCGTGGCGGCGCTGGAGGAGGAGGCCTGCGAACCCGGCGGGATGATAGGGTCGACGCGGACGCCGGGACGTGTGTGGCCCGCTCAGGGTGTCGCGTGGTGTCTTGAGCAGCGGGGCGCGAGACTATCCGATGTCGACCATATCGCTTTCGCATGGGATCCTTCCTTGATCCCTGATGTCCGCGAAGGGCCGCTTAGTGTAACGCGCGCAGCCGCCGGGGGGTGTGACGAGCCGCTGTGGGCCACATGGCCGCTCTGCGAGCTTGCGTGGGTGCGCCACGCTCTCGACGCGCGAGAAGTAGCGTTCGGCGCCGAGGCGGCTGGATCGCCTCGATGGCATTATGTCCCCCATCAGTTGTCACATATCGCGGCGGCCTTCCTCACCTCACCATTCGAAGAGTCAGCGATCCTGTGCGTTAATGCCCGGGGCGAACGGTCGGCTACGAGCTACGCCAGTGGTCGGGGAACGACCATCAAGATCCTGGGCGAGATGGAAGCGACGAACTCCCTGGGCCTCTTGTTCGAGCGACTGACCGTGCATCTGGGGTTCGGTTCCGGCACCGGAGAAGACAAGGTCGTGGCGCTGGCGGCACGCGGCAAGCCGCGTTTCCGGGAGGCCTTTACACGCATCGTAACGCGCGCAGCAGGTGGCGGCTATCGCGTGTCCGGTGAGGGGCTCGCTGACCTCCTGGGTCCCGCGCGGATACCGGGAACGAGGATCGAGGCGCGCCACGAAGACATTGCGAGTTCCTGGCAGGAATGCCTGGCGGAGACGGTGGTAGCACTCGCCGCTGAGCTCAAGCAGGAAACCCGGGCGCGCCACCTGACGGCGGCAGGCGGTGTCTTTCGTAACATCGTTCTCAATAGCGCCCTACGCGACTCGGGGCTCTTCGAACAATTCTGGGTCTCGCCGGTCGCGGGGGCCGCGGGGACCGCACTCGGTGCGGCCTTGTGGATTGACCACACAGTGGGCGCGCCCCGCAAGCGGGAACCCGTGCGGGATACCTGCTGGGGGCCACGATTTTCAGCTGAAGATGTTGAGGCGGCGCTCGTGCGAGCGCAGCTCCCCTACGGGCGGCCGCCCGCCATGACTGTTGCCGTCGCGGCGCGCCTTGCGAGCGGCAAGACAGTGGGATGGTTTCAGGGGGCGATGGAGTTCGGTCCGCAGGCCTTGGCTAGCCGGCTCATCCTTGCTACCCCCACGGCGCCAGGCATGGTCGAGACACTGAATGACCTCGCGGGGCGCGACCCTTTTGAGCCCATAGCCTGCGCTGTCTTGTCCGAGGCCGCTGCGGATTGGTTCGAAGACACGAGGTCGGCAAGCTTCCGTTCCTGCCTGGCACGTGTCCGCAACGATAAGCGTCCGCGCATCCCAGCGGCCGCCCACGTCGATGGTACTGCTCGTGTGCAGACCGTGGATCGTGCAGTTCAACCGCTCCTCCATGATGCCATCGAAGCCTTTGGAGCTTTGACCGGCATACCCGTCCTTTTGAGCGCGGACTTTACCACGCGCCATGGCGCGCGCATCCGAACGCCCTTGGACGCCATTGAGGCCTTCGCTTGCCGACCCTTGGATGCCCTGGCGATAGGCCCGTTCTTACTCGAAAAGGGCCGCTGATTCGTGTGGGTCCATGAGCGGCCCGCGTAGGTCAGGCGGTCACTTTCGGGTTTCGGCGCCGATTACTGAAGAGACGCGCGAGGCCTCGTCGCGGACCCTCTGTCAGCGCCCGCATCTCACGCAAGAGCGGGATGAAGGCAAGCGCCGTGTTCAGTCGCGCAAGGGCTGAGACCAGGAACACCCAGAGCAGGCTGTTGCCAAGTGACAGCCCGAACACCCGGATCGTGGCGGGGACATGAGTCTCCAGAAATCCTCCGAGACCTGCGCCCGCGACCAGAGCAAAGGCCGTGAGCACCTTACGGAGGGCGTTATAGAGCGAGCGGCGCTCACGCGATACGCTGTCGTACGCAAAGTTGCCGACGCTCAGGTTGAATCCGACCCAGGCAAAGCCCTTCAACCCGTTTGCGCGGGAATCTCCGCCATTCATGGCGGGGAGGGATAGCGCCGCCGCGCAGCGGCGATACTCCACAACTGGTAAACGAGAGTTTATCATTGTGAACATGAATGAATGGCCAACCACCCAAGCATTGACCTGCAAACTGAAGCTGCTGTTGACCAAAGAGCAGGCGGACGCTGTGCGGTGCACGGCGTTGGCTTACCGGACCGCCCTGAATCACGCTTCCGCTGTCGCCTTCGCTAACGGGAAGATGTCGCAAGGCATGAAGCTGCAAACGCTGGTGTACCAGGAATTGCGGGAACGGTTCGGTTTGCCGCCCCAGATGGCCTGCAATGCGCCTAGTGTAGCGCTTCATTCTGTTTGGAACTTAAACGCCGATTGGCCCGGATCACCTTCTGGAGGATATCGCCGGCCTTGGCTGTCCAGATGAACGGCTTGGGGTTCTCATTATGCACGGTGATGTACTCTGTGATGGCGGTGGTCAATTCCGAGACGCTGCGAAAGACGCCCCGGCGGAGTCGTTCGGTCGTGATGTCGCGAAAGAAGCGCTCGACCATGTTGAGCCACGAGGCCGAGGTCGGCGTGAAATGCATATGAAAGCGCGGATGTTTGGCAAGCCACGCCTGCACCTTGGGATGTTTATGCGTGGCGTAGTTATCACAGATGAGATGCAGCTCTTTGTCTTTGGGTGTTTCCCGATCAATCTGGCGGAGAAACGCGAGCCACTTCGTGTGGCGGTGGCGCTTCTGGCATTGGCCGATGACCTGGCCGTCCAGCATACTGAGTGCGGCAAAGAGCGTGGTGGTACCGTGACGTTTATAGTCATGGGTCATGGTGCCTGCGCGGCCCTTCTTGATAGGCAGTCCCGGCTGGGTCCGATCCAGCGCCTGTACTTGGTTCTTTTCGTCGCAGCACAGCACCAACGCGTGCTCTGGGGGATTCAG
>NZ_JBTRWP010000067.1:0-12788 GCF_054609335.1 Acidiferrobacter sp.
CCGCAGGATGTGTGTGCGGGCTCTCTGGAGCATGCCCATGAACCGTGTCATTCAGTAAGAAGCTCACCCGCTTGAGCGGGTTGAGAGTGTCACTAAAGTATTCTCACGGTTACCTATGCGGAGGTGTTGAATGGTACCCGCCACCGCACGTGTCTTGAATGACATAGCGGTAGTTACTTTAGCGAGGACGATGTTTTCTAAAGATCGTCGCCAGATCGTATCGTAAGCCGTACCGTCTAACCTTTGGTTTTAACGAGGGAGCGGTGGCGGGGATTTGCGCGCGGACGTCCCGTCGACCGAGCGCGCGTTCGTGTAAAATCGGTAAGATGCGCGGTCTGTATTTGCCTTCGGCCGTGTTACTGCTTAATGTGAATCTCGTTATCAACCGACTTTACGCCGGCGACATGGGCGGCGATTCCAACTGCAGCATTGGCCTCCTGCTTGGTGCGGGTAGAGCCCGTCAGATACACCACGCCTTTGGTCGTTTTAACATCGATATGGATCGCACCCAAGCCTTTGTTAGCGATCAGCTCGGACGTTACCTTGGTAGTGATGACAGAGTCATTGATATACTGGCCCGTGTTTGCGTAAGCGGGTACAGCTGCGCACACACCGAGTCCCGCAAGCAGCATCATTATCAAGCGAAGATCCCTGTTCTCTACGTTTGTCATGGTCGACTCCTGTCTTCTAGTATTATTTATATCTATAATCCCGGAGTGCCTTTTATTATGGCGCTGTCGGTGTGCTCTCGGTCAATCCCCATTTGGCGTGCACGCCGGGAGATTGTGGGACCAATTATCAGCTGGGGACCGGGATTCTGAGGATCCGGGGGCCAAGACAAGAAATAGGAGGCACCAAAAGTCCGGGTGGCGTATTTCAATACTATGGAGTCGGGCCTCCCGCCAGAGGTATCGTAGAGCCTGTGCCCCGGCACTAGTCTAATGGGGAAGAATCTCCAGCCATCTTCAGGAAGGGCTTAATGAGATCGATTGGTAGCGGAAATACGACTGTCGAGTTCTTCTCGGTGGCGATCTCGGCAAGTGTCTGAAGATAGCGGAGCTGCATGCCGCCAGTTTCGGAAGATAAGATATGCGCGGCGTTCACTAACGTCTGTGCCGCCTGGCGCTCGGCTTCGGCATGAATAACCTTGGCGCGGCGATCCCGTTCCGCCTCCGCCTGTTTGGCGATCGCTCGAATCATGTCGTCGCTCAACTGAATGTCGCGGACCTCGACATTGAGAACCATGACCCCCCACTCTTTGACCTGATCATTTAATATTGTGTGGATCGCGTTATTTAAACGATCGCGTTCCGCCAGCATCTCATCTAGGTCATGCTTTCCGAGAACAGATCGCATGGTCGTTTGCGCGAGCTTGCTGGTGGCCGAGTAATAATCAACCACTTGAATGAAGGCCTTCTCGGGATCAGACACGCGAAAGTATAAAACGGCGTCGACCTTAATCGAGACGTTGTCGCGCGATATCGCATCTTGCGCGGGAACCTCATGGACTTGCGTACGCAGGTCAACTCGTACCTTACGCTGCAAGAACGGAATAACAATGATCAGCCCCGGCCCCTTGACCTTTAAAAAACGGCCCAGCTGAAAAACGACGGCGCGCTGGTACTCATATATGATTGTGAGGGACGCCATCAGAAACAAAGTGAGAGCGACAAAAAAGAAAAGTACAAAATCTATCGGCATTGCAAGGCTCCTTGGTGGCAAAGCACAGACCTTCGCGACTGTGAGCCAGCCAAATAGTGGTCCGCCGCGCCATGTAAAGAGGACGACTACCGCAACGCGATCGACATCATAGCCACAGTTCCCGTGTAAAGAACATCCGCCCAAGCGCCTTAAGCGGCTAATTCGAGTTTGAGGTAATTGCGCCAGCGGCTGCTAGCCGAGGTTCGTCGGAAGCACGAGAGGGGGAGGGGTCACGCGGTAACGGAGCGAACGCGCGGTCGGTGACCTATGGCGCGGTTCAAGGGACCCCCGGTTTCGGTGTGAAAACTAAAGAGGCACATTTTTGTAGGCGTTTCAGGCCATAAACGGTAGATCTTCAGAGGTTGTTGCTTGGTAGGTAAGCACCTCTCGTTCGTCCTAATACGGACGGAGCAAGTACGGACATTATTACGGGCCTACGCGAAAAAAGTTGTAGTGGCATGCCGATAGAACCCGAATTCGCGTTTGCTATGGTTAGATCTATTTACGTCTTACGAGTCCGAGGAAGCGGCCGTTCTTCTCGTCGATTACGGGTAATTCCCCAGTCGGTTCAATATCCAGGCGCGCAAGCACTTCGGCTTGACTCATAAGAGGGCTCAGCGCCTGAACTGGTTCTATGAAATCACCTGCAGCGCCGGTCACTAGTACGGTGGGTAGCGCTTGTGGATGAATGGCGCGGGTCGGTAGGATGCGCCCAGCAAGCTGAGCATTCCCGTCTAACACATAGAGTGGGCGCGGGGAATTTGTGTTGCGGAGTAGGCGCTCCAAAACTTCCAGGTAATTGGCAGAGATAGAAATGGTTGTAAAATCTTTAGAAATGGGCCGCCCCCACAGGACTGTGTCGTCTGATGGATCTTGGGCGGCCCGCCGTATGAGATGGAGAGAGCCTGAGTAGACAGATCGGCTGTCGATTATTCGCGCTGTAACCGAGGCACCTGCGACCGCTACCAGGACGGGTACCATGATCGTCGTGATGTGGTGGGTGAGCTCCAAGACCAGCACGATAGCGGCTAGAGGGGCTTGCATGCTGGCGGCCAGGATTGCGGCACCTCCGATGAGCGCGTAACTGCCAGGTGTGGCGCCGGGCCACAACCCTGACCAGAGATGCCCCATCATACCGCCGAGGAGAGCCCCAAAGGTCAAGCTCGGGGTGAACAATCCCCCTGGAGCGCCGCTTCCCAGGCACGCGAATGTGGCCAACGGTTTTAACAGTACCAGGGCCGCCAGAAGCGGCAAGCTGATCTGGTCGACCAAAGTCAGCTGAGTGACACCCTTGCCATTGCCGAGCAGCTGCGGGAACCAGATGGAGGCTAAACCTAGCATGATAAAAACGAGAACAGGGAGGAGCATGGCGATCCCACGACGCGGTTTTGCTCTTTCTGCGCGAATGATCAGCCTCACGAAAACAACTGAGGCCAACCCCGCAATCGGCCCGAAGAGGATAGCCCAAATGATTTGGGTGCTAGTGACGGCATAGGTTGGAATGAGGTAGGTCGGCTTAGCCGAAAGGAACAGCCAGGATACGGCTGTGGCGATAAAGGAGGTAACCAGGGCGGGAGGGATAAGCGGTAGGGCTAGAGAACCGAGCAGAACCTCTAGCGCAAACAGTGCGCCACCGAGCGGCACATTATAGACGGCTGCCATACCCGCTCCCGCTCCGCACGCGACGAGGAGTCGCGTTTCAGCAGACGATAAGCTTGCCCATCGGGACAGTTTGCTGGCAATGGCGGCCCCAGTCTGTTTCGGTGCCCCTTCTCGGCCCAGAGAGGCCCCCATGGCGACAATCACGATCGAGAGTAGGGCTTGCGCGATCGTCTTCCCGCAGGCCAACTGTCCGGAGCGAAACCAGATGGCCTTATTCACTCCGCCGGCTGCCCCTCCCGGCGTGTGTTTTAGTATCCAGACGCCGAGGGCTGCTATGACTCCAGCTAGCGACACGACTACGACTCGGCGTAGGGCCGTTGCTTGTTCGACGGCTGACTGGAAATCGCCAGTGTGGTAGGAAAAGCAAGCATGCTGCACGGTGCGGAGAATCAGCATCAGTACGCCGGCCCCAATTCCCGTGCCGATACCGGTCAATACGACAATGATCCAGAATCGCAATGAAAAGTTGAACGGCGGACGGCTGGACGAATCATTTGGTTGCGGAGAAGGGCTGTCCATATTATCTCGTACCTGTTGTACGGGAGCAGGTGGTGAAGTATAGCTGACGGATGTTTTGTGTGCGATGTACTATTGGGCATGTAAAGAAGCGGCCTGTCGTTCAGAGGGGAGAGACCAGTCAGGGTAGTAAGGCATCGCGGGAAAATAAGTAGGTCCGTTATTGTCCGCTGAGAATAGAAAATAGCTAACATTCTCGACATCGTAAAAGTCGCCAATCTTGATATGGAGAACGCGGAGCCAAGAATATGTAGATTGTATACAGACATGATAATGGGCAGAATACCGTTCGGCGCGTATTTCCAAGCTGGCCTGTGTTGGCGTGTTTGCGACCAGGTGGATAATGACTTATAGCCTCAAAAAAACGGACTGGCCAGTTCTGGGTGATAGGGCAGGACATGCGGTGCGCAATTTTTACATTGGGGTTTGTTGTACCTTAGGTTTTTTGTACCTTAGAAAGATGGCTCTTCAGCAGAATTAGTGGGTGTCATTTAGCTCTTAGTGCCGGTTAAGAACTGATAGAACCGCCGACACACCGCGTCGTAAACCGCATGTTCTTGTTCATCACGCGCATGGCGCCACAGGGGCCCACCCGTCTCATCGATGCGTTTTAGGATCAGCGTGCGGGCGGGGAGCTTGCGGGCTTTCTCGTCGGTAAGCACGCGGCGAATGAGTTCGCCCCCCAAGACCCAGAGGTAGTCGGCGTATTTCTTCACCGTTTTCTTCGTCCGTCGTTCGGCGATCAAGGCCAGGCGGCGGCGAGCCTAGTGCTCACGGCGCCCGGACTCTCCACCATCGTGCACGCCGTGGAGGAGGCGCGACGCATCTTCGGACGGATGATGAGTTACACGGTCTATCGCATCGCCATGACCATCGACATCATGGTCTTCGTGGTGCTGGCGATGCTGGTGACGCGCTCCTATCCGCTGACCGCGATCCTGATCATCCTCCTGGCGCTGCTCGACGACATCCCGATCATGACCATCGCCTACGACCATACCTGGCTGGAGCCCAAACCGGTGCGGTGGCAGATGAAGCGGGTCCTGACGGTATCCTCGGTACTGGGCGTGGTGGCGGTCGCCGAGACCTTCCTGATGATGATCCTCGGGCGCACCTGGCTGGGCATAGCGGGTCCGCAACTGCAGACCCTGATGTTCCTGCAACTCGTGGCAGGCGGCCATCTGATGCTGTTCGTCACGCGCAGCAAGCAGAGCTTCTGGCGCTCGCCCTATCCGTTGTGGCAACTGCTGGCGGCCACGATCGGCACCCAGATCGTCGCCGCCGCGATGGCCTGGCAGGGCTGGCTCATGACCGCGATCCCGCCCGAGGTGATCGGACTGGTGTGGGCCTACAACGTCGCCTGGATGGTGGCTCAGGATGCGGTCAAACTGGGCCTGTACCGGCTGCTTCCGGGCGCCCTACGCGCCGACGAGCATCACGGCGCCGAGGGCGTGCAACTCTCCTGACGCTCGCACGCCGCGGCGCCCCCTTCAATCCTGCGATCGGAACCCTCAGGCGACCTGCACCGGGATGTCGTGACCGGTGCGGATGATACGGTTGGCGGCGTCGAGATAGACCAGCGTCGGACGGTGCGCGTGGGCCTCGTCCCGTGACAGCGCCGCGTACGCGCAGATGATCAGGCGATGACCCGGGCGCACCCGGGTACAGGATGGTGCGTTCCGGGCGGGAACGGGAGGACGTTGCGAGCCGAGATATCGCGTGCATCGGCTAGCCCTTGGTCGCCCCCTTGCTACGCCGCCGCATGTTCCCGCACCTGTTTTGCGATCTCATTGCCGATCGCGCGCTGGGCAACACGCAGGTCGTACTCCGCCTGCAAGCCCATCCAGGTCTGCGGCGCCACACCAAAATACTTGCCGAGGCGCAAGGCCGTGTCGGCGCTGATCGCGCGCTTGCCGTTGACGATGGCGCTGATGCGGCCTGGCGGAACGATGATGTCGCGGGCCAGCCCGTTGATGCTGATGTTCTGGGGCTTCATAAAGTCTTCGAGCAGAATTTCGCCCGGATGAATCGGCTCAAGTCGCTTGCGCTTGGTGGTCATACATTCCCTCTAATGATAATCCACGATTTCCACATCAAAGGCATCTCCGTTCTGCCAACGAAAGCATACCCGCCACTGATCATTAATGCGGATGCTGTGTTGCCCTTTGCGGTCGCCTTTCAAGGCCTCCAACCGATTGCCGGGCGGCGCTTTCAGGTCCTCAAGGCGCCGCGCCTGATGCAGGTACAGGAGCTTTCGTCGAGCAACTCGTTCGATGGCCCGGAATCGTGGGACGTCCTCATCGTTGAAGAGGTCTTTGGTCCGAGTTTTGCGGAAGGAACGGATCATGATTTAGCAAGCATATTACGCGCCGCGTAATAGGTCAATCTGAGCGAGGAGCACCTATTAGTGCTGAAGGGGGCAGGGGGATGGAAAAACGCGTTCGACCACCAACTGGACTGACTCGCGGCCCTGATAGCGGTTGAGGGAGAGGGCGTAGACGAGCCGCACGGGGCCGGGTGCCGGACACCAGCCGAGGTGGGCTTGGCACTGGAAGGCAATCCCCTCGAAGATCCCGCCATCGGCCGTCTCGAGGATGAGCTTGGCATGCAAGCCTTCGGACAGGAGTCGCACGCCAGTCACCGTAAAGTCTCCCACGAAGAGCGGCGCCGGGAAGCCCTGGCCCCAAGGACCGCCCGCTTCCAAGGCATGCGCGGTCTCCAGCGTGCATTCGGGGGCCGCAAGTATCCCGTCGGTCGTGATCACGTCGCAAAAGAGGTCCGGTGTCACGTATCGGCTCACGCCCGCCTCCAGCGCGCTCGTGAAATCCTGGATCCGGTCGGGCGCGATGCTGAGGCCCGCCGCCTGCGCGTGCCCCCCAAAGCGCACCACCAGACCTGGGTGGCGAGCCGCGACATCGGCAATACAGTCACGAATATGGAGACCAGGTACGGAACGCGCCGATCCTTTCAGAAGACCGTCCGCGCCTACAGCGAAGGCTACGGCCGGCCTATGGCACTGCTCACGAATCCGGGAAGCCACAAGCCCTACGACGCCTTCGTGCCATGTGGGGTCGTGCAGGCACAAGATGGGCAGTAAGTCCGCAGGCCAGTCACGCCGGACCAAAGCCTCGGCCTGTTCGCGCATCGTCGCCTCGATGGTGCGACGTTCGCGGTTGATCCCATCCAGCCGTTCCGCAAGGCCTCGAGCCGTGGCCCCATCCTCCGCGAGGAGGGCCTGGATACCTATCGTCATGTCTTCGAGGCGTCCGGCGGCGTTGAGGCGTGGGCCCACGGAAAATGCCAGGTCCTCAGCCGTCAAGGTCGCGAGCTCGCGCCGGGCGACGGTCGCCAGGGCCGGAATGCCGGGCAGTCCGCGGCCGGCCCTCAGTATCTTGAGCCCCTGGGCGACCAGTAATCGGTTGAGGCGATCGAGCGGCACGCAGTCGGCCACGGTGCCAAGAGCCACTAAGGGAAGGAGGGGGGCGAGGCTTGGAGTGGCTGCCGGCCAATCGCGCTCGAGCAACCGTTCTCGGATGGCGATGGCCAAGAGGAACGCCACGCCGACCCCCGCGAGGTTGACAGCGCCCGAGGTATCGTCAGCGCGACGGGGATTGACGACCGCATAAGCGGGCGGCAAGGTCTCGGCTGGCAGGTGGTGGTCGGTGACAATGACGGGGATCCCGTCGGCCTGCAACCGCGCAACACCAGCATGACTGACAATGCCATTGTCGACGGTTACGACCCAGCGCGGTTGAGGGACCATGGCTGCGATACGCAAGGCCAAGGCCTCGGTGAGCCCATAACCCTCAAGACGTCTGTCCGGGACAATACAATCGACGCAGCCCCCGAATTGGCGAAGGGCCCGCACGAGGACCGCGCCCGCAGAGGCGCCATCCGCATCATAGTCAGCAGCGACCATGATGGGTTCGCGGTCCATGACCGCCTGCGCCAGGCGCTCGGCGGCCTTGGGCAGATCGGCGAAACGCGCAGGCGAGGGGAGGGCATCCCAGGTGAGCTTGAGCTCATGCGCATCGTGCACGCGGGAGGCATAGACACGGGCGAGGACCGGGTGGACTGCGGGCAAGGTGCCCGGATCGATGGATAGAGGGCGGTTGTGGATACGAGGCGACATCATGTAATCATCATCACACGAGCCGCCCAAAACGCAATTCAGAGCGAATAGCGCCGCGCCTCGGTTTTTGTGGGTCGTCCGCGGCGGCGCTTGGGTTGTGGCATATGTGGTAAATGGGGCGACGGCAACGGTGTGACACGCCGGAACTCCCGAAGCCATGCATCAACATCGTCCATATCCCAAAGGCGCGACCGGGACCCGGGGATTTGGATATAGGGAGGCACGGCCTCGCCCGCCCGGATGCGCTTTTGCAGGCGGTCCACACTGATCCCCAAGAGTACCGCCACGTCTTTATCGTTGCCGCGCCGCATGATGATGCTCCGTATGCCATTCAAGGTATGCGACGATTGTGCAGGGCGGAAAAGGTTACGAGCCGGCGAATAGCGCCACCAAAAGGCGGTCATTCGCACTGGGTACGCAATCATCGAAGCCGCTTGACGAGGTCCTCGGCCCGCAGGTGTGTGTAGCGCTTCAGCATCTGCAGGGTCTTGTGTCCCGTGATGGCAGCCACCTCCATCGCATTAAAGCCCTGCTCAAACAGCCTGGACGTGGCCTCATGGCGCAGATCATGGAAGGTGAGGCCCTCGATGCCGGCGGCCTTGCAGACCCGCTCAAAGGCCTGGGAGATCGAATCGGGGCGCATGCCCCACACGCTGCCGTCTAAATGTCTGGGGAGCCCCTCCAGGACTCCGAGCGCCGCCGTGGACAGTGGCACCCGTTTTGGTGTGCTGTTTTTAGTAAAAGGAACAAGCAGAACTCGCGCCTTACGATCCACATGCTCCCAGCGCATGGCGGCGATCTCCCCGCGGCGCATGGCGGTCTCGATGGCCCAGGTGATGAGGGGGCCTATCTCGCCGCCGTAGGCTTGGGCTGCGGACAAGAGGCGGGCTTGCTCGTCATCAACGAGACGCCTGTCGCGGCCTTGTGGGAGACGGGGCTTATGGACGAGTTCCGCAGGATTGCTCAAGCCCTCCATGCCCCATCGCTTGCGGGCCACAGTGAACAAGTGGGAGATGAGGGCGAGATACAGATGGATGGTATGGGGGGCGGCGCCCTCGGCTCCTTGATCGCGAGCATGTCCGCAATATCTTTGCCGCGTATAGAGGCCAGGAAGCGTGGCGCCAACGATGAGGCCTGCCACCAACGAATGGTGAATATCTCGCGGTTGCCAGACTTCTTTTTACTGCTGATTTCGCGGGCGTAGCGATCGAGGGCTTCGGTCAGGGTCGTGGCCTCCGCCTCGGCTTGAGAGGCGAACGCACCGCGATCCATCTCGCCTTCTACTTGACGACCCCAGGCCTCCGCCCTGACCTTGGTTGTGAAGGTTTTGGTTTGAGTAGGGTATCCCTGCCGTCGAATGCGTGCCCGCCATTGGAGATCGCCACGCTTTTGGATTGTCGCCATGCTGTCCGGCTATCGTGGACCACATATGAGTTCAGTGGACCAAAATTGGACCAAAAAATCAATGGCTGGGCTTGGTATCGAAAGGGTCGTCTGGTTAACTGACGGATTTATCGAGTATTTATTGGTCGGGGCGAGAGGATTTGAACCTCCGACCACCTGAACCCCATTCTCGTGCGTATTTGAGTCATTTCAACAGCTTACGGGCCTTTCTTCCAATATAACCAGGCGGAATAGCTCGTTAAAGAACAACAAGTTGCCAGTACGTTGGAAGCCATATTGGAAGAGATTGCGGGTGCGCGAAAGAGGGCGGCAGCCTGCGGCTTCCCGCCCGGACCTACGCCCATTGCCGGCCACACGGCCGGTCCCGCCGACTACGCGCCCTCGTTTCGCTCTCCCTGGCACGCAGCGAACGAGAGTAGCCACATTATATCGGGAATCATGGTGGGGTCTCATCTAGGCCTGATTTAAGCTCAGTGGCCATCCGAGGCATCTCTTTCACCGTATTGGGCGCGCCATCTATAAGGGAACGCCAATATCGGATCAGATTTACAGAAGAGATCAGACTTGACCACAGCAAGGTCGTGTGGATTTAAGGACTACCAAGATACTAAAAGACCAAACGTGCATGAATAATGGCGTCATTCGGTCAGCCGGTGCCCTTGTAAGTCTTTATCGTTGCCTTTGATCCCACATCCTGCGGAGGCAGCATGGCCAATGCTCAGCATTGTAACAACACCGAGTTCTTGCTCCCACTACCTGTTGTCGTCGGCGGTCCTTACAGATTTCCGCGCCCGAACACGCTTCGTTCCCCTGATCTTAGGCCGCGACAAATCAGCCGTTGCCCTGCGGCTACGAGCAATTTACCGTCATCACCGATGGCTCATGTGCGCACCAGAAATTCAACCAGCGGTGTTCTTGCCATCGAACTTCGAGCAACCCATGACGGCGGTTGACAGAAGACGCTATGAAGGCGAATGCGGCTATATATCGTGGGGCATTGTTTGGGATGCTAATCGTGGTCGCAGACAACATCATGACCCAAAAATGGTCTCTTATAAGAGATCAGGCCAAAAATGGGTGCGACAAAACGTACTCTAGGAGTACTCAAGAAAGGCGGTCAGATTGAGCATTTTCGTATTCTGGAAGTGGTGGTCACACTTCCAAAAGTCATAGAGTCATGGAAAGCCCATCCGGCATTCACGACAAACCCAAAAGAGGCCTGAGTATGCAACTTCAAATCTGGATTAGTGTGCAACGCCAAGTACTAGCAGCCGACGCCGATGGCGTAGCCAAGAAGGTACAGACAGTAGTCGCCAAGTACAAAGACAAAAACCCCTTGACGGTTAATGGGCGGTCGACGCGGTTCAGCGATCTCCGTGTGCGTGTTCGGCTGGTAGAAGATCGCTATCTTTCCATTGAATGGCTGGTGCGCCGGTGGTACACCAAAGACGGCATGCACCGGTTTCGCACGACCTACATTCGTAAGGGGCGCGGTCTCGCTTATCGGGACGCGGCGCTTTCTCGTTATGCGCGAACCGATGATCGGGAGGCCGTGCTTGAGGCCGAACAGAAGTTTGCCGAGATCAGGCGCAAAGCTAAACAATTGAGCGAGTTTGAATCGCTGGCGAAAGAGGTGGGCTGCCTGCTAACCGTCACGGTCGGTCCACAACAGGATGAGAAAAAGTTTTACCCAACTGAGACCGGGTTACCTGATTGGAGCGACCTATTTAAGGGGTATTAAACCTTGCTTGGTAAGTTCGGTATTGTGCGGACACATACCATCGATAACCTGGATTCCGTAATTCAATGCGAACGTGTGTTGTGTTGTTCAAGGGTCGCGTTTGGCTTGGCGCGGACAATTGCCAGCAGGCATCCAATGGTCCAATGGCGCTTATCGTGGAGAGCGCTCGGAAACGGCTAAGGCGGATGGCGACGGCAGGGGTGCGAGATCAGAGAAATTGCTGATCTTGATGGTGCCGTCCGGGAAGCGCGCGATGACCTCCAGTTGCCCCCCCATAGCTTCAATGTGACTGCGCAGGGTCGAGAGGTACATATCGGTGCGCTTCTCCAGCTTGGCGATGGCGGGTTGCTGTATGTGCAGCACCTCGGCCAGCATCTTCTGTGATAGTCCGCGTGCTTGACGTAGCTCGTTTAAAGGCATCTCGGCGAGCATCGTTTGCGCTTTGGCCTCGGCTCGCGCCCGAGACTCTGGCGACATGCGTGCGCGCAGTTTCGCGAATTTGTTAGTCATGACTTTGTCCCTCTTTTCGCAGTTGTTCCAGGTGGCTATCGTAGAGTCGATCGGCGACCGGGATGTGTGTGTCGTACCAGCGATCATCCCCGGTCTTGTCGCCGCCAATCAGCAAGATTGCCGATCGCCTGGGATCAAACGCATACAAAGTCCGTAGCGGACGGCCGTCGTGCTGCGTACGCAGTTCCCGCATATGGCTGTGCCGTGACCCGTTGATTCCGCTGCTGTGTGGAAAACCCAACATGGGTCCTCGCTCTTCCAGTAGGCGTACAGTGGCGGCTAATGACTCCTGTTCCTCTTCAGACAGGGTCGCCCACCATGCGCCAAACTCATCGGTGTACTCAACCTCCCAGCTCATATCGGCAGTGTAGCCTAAGGAGTGTATTCCTTCAATGGAATACGTGGGCCGGTCACGCGTCGCGCACTAGCTTCTGTTTGTGGCGTTACTGTCCGTGCGATGGCTAAGCCGTTGTTACCTGACTGGCCTATCTCTTATCTGCGACGCATCACCCCGCTTGTGCAAGGTGGTCGCTCTGCCAGTAGGAGGAGGGTCCTTCCGTGGCGTGGTCTAGGTAGGCGCCCTGGAATGCATTCCGTGTGCACTATTGCTACGTAAGCGCTCCATAATCCCCACCCTGCCGCAGTTCCCCTGATCCCGTTACGCTTCCCACCCATCACATTGATGGAGATAGGCGAGTGGCGAAGATCCGCAGTCATGAGGATTGGCGAGCGCTTTTTGCCGAGTACGAGGCAAGCCCTGAGAGTGCGCGCGACTTCTGTGCCCGACATGGCCTGCGGTTGACGTACTTCTATCGGCGCAGCCTGGAGCTCCGCGGACGTTCGGCAAGTCGCAGGGGGCGAGAGGGTAAACCCGTCGCACCTCCCGCGGCCTTCGTGCCGGTGACGGTCACACCCCAGGGCCTGCCAGCACCGGTCGGCCTCAAGCCGGGCAGCCCCCACTGCGTGGGCGATACGGTCACGCTCAGGGTCGGCAAGGCCACGATGACGTTGTCATCTGTGGTGTCCCCGGCGTGGGTGGCCGCCCTCCTTATGGCGCTGGAGGCCTGATTCCCATGCGCATGTTCATAGAGCCGCTGGCCGTGTATCTGCACCGCGAGCCCA
>NZ_JBTRWP010000068.1:0-12505 GCF_054609335.1 Acidiferrobacter sp.
GAGATCGGCCTGGGCGAACTCCTCACGCACCCATTCCACCGACTGCGTCCCGGCCTCCATAAGGGCTTGTGTCTCTGCGTCCTCGATTCGTGGTTTCTTCGGCATGCCGCCCTGCCCCTTGCCTCGCACTGCGATGCCGGTAAGGCTAGCAAACCGTTTTGGTTGTGTCCAGCTTTTTCTTCATGCCGAGGACGTGCTGCTGAATTCTGCGAAAAGGGAGCGACTTTGTGTGCAATAGATAGACTATTCACTAATTGCCACTTTATTGGAGGTAGCGCTAATTATTGCCGTCGTTTTGGAGACTCTTTATGGGAAAACCTCACCGCCGATGATGAAGGGTACGCATTCGTAAATAGGGAGCGAGTGGCCGCAGGGAAAAAGAGGTATTCCATTGATGATTTACACACGGATGTTCGGTCCTTGATCAATAAATTCGTTGATAAGGGTGGAATTGGCTTGAGAACGGTCCGAAAAGGCAACCTAGGTACAGGGGCGATTGGTGTGTCGCCCCACGGGACCGAGATCACGGAAGCGATAATAAAAGTTTTGTGTGAGCATCACCATATATCTGGGATCTCCGATAAGGGCTTGAATATTCGTCCTGCAGCCGTGGAGTGTGTAAAGTTCTTTGCGGCCAACAATGTGTTTACGGGCCCTCTAAGTGAAGTGGTTAATGTTCTGGAGAAAAAGCTTTGCCTTAAGCCCTAACCAGGCGGTGCGTTACGATCCCCTGGTCCCCAAGGGCCGCCAATGCGAGGTTGACGAGGTGCTGGTGGTGCGTGAACAGCATAACCTGACCACCCTCGGCGAAACGCGCGAGCGCTCGTAGAATGTGGATGGCGCGTTCGTCGTCGGACGTGACCAACACGTCATCGAGGATCAGCGGCATGTGTGGGTGGGACGCGCGCCTCAGTTCCAAGGCCGCGAGGCGCAGGGCAAGATAGAGTTGATCGGCGGTCCCTTCGCTCATCGCCTCAACGCCGATGAGCCGGCCATCGTCACGCTCAGCGCGGAGCGTGGGCTTTTCGTCCACCTCATCAGCCACAAGCCTTGGGTAACGACCACCGGTCATGAGCGAAAAATACGTGGAAGCAGCCGCCACCATGGGTGCTTGCGCGCGCTCGCGGAATCGATTCAAGGATTGCTGGAGCAGGGCATGGGCCAATTTCAGGCGCGCCCAGGGCTGAATGGCCGAGCGATACCGGGCGGCGGCGGCCTCCATCGCCTCGCGCGCTCGGGCGGCCTGATCCGAGGAGTCGATGGCGTTCAAGGCGCGCCGGGCCTCTTCTTCCGCACGGCGAGCCACGGTTTGCTCCTCTTGAAGCCGCGCGATCTCGACGCGACAGCGCTCCCGTTCCGTATCCAGGGTTATCGCATCCTGACCGGCGAGACTGGCGCGCAAGTCGTCCTCGGAACGGTTCGAGGCCTGGGTCAGTTGTCGGCGCAAGGTCGCTACGGTCGCTCGCGTCTGCCGCTTGTGGGCCGCCCGCTCTTCGCAGTCCGGCAGGAGATTCGTGCTCGCGACTCCCGCAGCGGCACATAATCGCATCAGGACGTCAGCTTGCGCACCCCGGTCGGCCTCGGCCTTTTCCTTCGCGGTTTGCGCTTGAGCGCGAGTATGCAGGAGCGCCTTTCGGTCCCGATCCTGGCTCTGCGACGCTGTCAGGCGCCTTTTCAGGCGATCCCCCAAATCCTCGGCCAAAGTGGGCTCGGGGGCCGGCTCGCCCAATAAGCGCGCGAGATCCTGGGTTTGGACCACGAAGGTCTCGACAACGGCGCGCTCTTGAGCCTGGCGATGCCGGGCCTCGGCGAGCGCCTCGGATGCGCGTACAAGGTCATCCAATTCGCCAAGCCGCGCCTTTACGGCCTCCGGCGGGCTGCCCGGCGCCAGGAAAAGACGGACATGCCATGCCTGGACGGCCGCCTGGTGGCGGGCTAATGCGGCCTTGGTCTCCTGGACCTGGCTTGTCACCCGCGCCCGGTCGGCCTGCCGCGCTTGTGCGGCCTGCACGCGAGCGGTTTGTTCGGCCTCGACCCTGATGGCAAGGGCCTCCTGCCGTTCGGCCTGTGTTATGAGTGGCGCCAAGGCCTGGTCCTGCGGGGGGCATCCGAACCCCGCGAGCGCGCTCGAAAGGGCGGTCCCGGCCGCTAGCGCCCGGGACTCGATCTGCTCTTGAGTCGTGCGGGCATCCGCTAGGCGGACAGCAATGGCGAGGGCTTCCCGGCGCATGATCTGCCACGCGTGCAAGCTATCGGGTTCCAGGGCCGGCAATCGGGCATCGGCTAGCTGGCGTGACCAAGCCGCTTGCCCATCTTCACGGCGGCGAGCCAGGGCACTCAACTCCTCGGTGATCCGGGCACGGCGCGCTCCCATAGTTTCGATGCGCTCGGCGCATTCCTCGTATGTCGCGGCACGGGCCGCATCGCTTCGCAAGAGATCCGCTTGCCGATCCGCGCTGGCCTGCGCGGTCTCAAAAGCCTCAGGCAAGGCCTGATCGGCATCAAAGGCGCGGCACGCATCCGAGGCTTCGCGGCTACGTTCGACATAGGCCTGCCGAATCAAGGACCACCCCTCGTCCCGACGGGCACGGGCAGAGCGGAGCGTCTCGGCTGTGACCACTTCGCCCACCGCCGCGAGCTCCCGTTGGCGCCGGCGCTGCTGTTCGATATCGGTCTCCAAACCGACATCTTCGGTACGCAATGCACGCATCTCCTCGTCAATATGGGCAGACGCGCTTCGGGTGCTCGCGATTTGGGTGTCGAGCAGGGGGCGCATGGCGCCTAGCGCCTCCGGGTTCTCGACCCCCATCTCCGAAAGCGCTTGGCGTAGCTGGTCTGCGAGCGCGCGGATGGATTTGTGGGAGCCGTCGATAAACCGAGACACGTCCCCCAAGCCCCGGGCCTCGTTCAAGGCCTGCATCAATCTCTCGCGCGCCGCGCGGTCAGGCATGACCTGCGCCTCGTTCCCGGCAACCGCTTCCGCCTGATCGAGCTCCTGAATCCGGGCCTCTTGAGCCGCCCGCTGCATCGAGAGTGTGTGTAGTTGCGTGAGGTGCGTATCCAGCGCGGCCCGGTCCGCCGCGGATGGCGCGGCGACGAGCAGTTCGTTGAGAGGGCGCCCGGGGGCGATGCGCGCCGCCTGGGCCGTCTGTGTTGCATCGAGCTGGGCGATAACCGCTTCCTGTTGCGCCATAGCAACGCGGGCGCGGGCCACGCCGTCGATCATGGCAAAGAGCCGCTCAATCGTCTCGGCGTGCTCCAAAAGCGGCGCCTCGACCACGAGATGTTTTAGGGCTTCGTCGGCACCCCGCTCTTGCTGCTCCGCGTCTCGTCTATCTGTCTCGGCACGCGCCAAGGCCTGCTCAGCGGCCAGACGCCCTTCGCGGGCGGTGTCGGGAAGATCAGGGACGGCCTCCAGTGTTCGCAACTCGGCCTGGGCTATGTCGTACTCACGCAACAAGGGCTCGACTGTCCGTAATTCGGTCAGCGTGCTTTCCTGTCGGCGCGCCGCGGCGAGCGCCTCATCCAGGGCCGCAAGCGCGGCCTGGGCCCCCTCGTGCGTGCGATAGAGCGCCTGCCAAGCGGCGGGGCGAATTTGCGCCTCCTTCCAGGCGTGGCGCGACTCCTCGAGCAAGAGACGCGCGGCGTTGATGGTGGCGGACTGGGCGCGTCCATGGGGGTTGAAAAGGTCCTTAGCGTCCGCGTCCAGCTTCGTCAGGATCGCGGCAATGCCGCGCGTGCCCGCGCTCGCCTCGAAGAGCGCGGCGCCCAGCTCGCCCTGACCCTCAAGCAGGAGACGCCCACCTGCCCGCAGGCGCGCATGATCCAGCCCGAATAGGCCCTCGAATGCCTCACGCTCGAGGCCCCCGGTCAGCGCCTGCTCCTCCTCGCGACCCACCTCGGGGGAGGAGAGTGCTTGGCCGGAGATGCGATCGAAATAGGAGAGCGTTATCCCGCGGCCCTTGCGGCGCATCAAAGCGAGCTCACGTCCGGTCGTGTCTTGGAACACCCCGGCGATGCGCAGGTCGCCGGGGGCATGAACGAACGCATCATGGCTGCGCAAGGGGATCCCAAAGCGCAGGTCGATCATGGCCCGCAGCGCGCAGGACTTCCCGGCCTCGTTCAGTCCAAAAATCAGATGGAGGTCGGTCGCCGAAGGCGTGCCCGGGCTCACGAAATTGAGCTCGACATCGGTAAAGGGGCCGAAGGCTTGCAGTCGGAGTTGGGCAAGTTTCACGCGCCGTCTCCCGTGGTCGCCAAGCGGGCGAGCACCGTGGCCTCCGCGTCCCGTAAGAGCTGCCGCATAGCCTCGACCTCGCTCAGGCGCGGAACGTCACCGTCCGCGACTTCCGGCGGCAAGGCGTCCAGCACACCGCCGAGCTGGGCTTGAACCAGGGCGCGGAGCGCGACCTCATCGGCGTTCGTTTCATCCACGAGCCGAATCAGTTCACCGATCGCATCATCTCGCCGGCGGGCCTGCGCCCGATCCCCCGGCGGGGTGATATTGAGACGCACTTGCTCGATCCAGACCTCGATGTCACCCAGATCCTGGGCCCCGGCCCTGACTGCGGCGCCCAACGTACCAGGCTGGCTGGCCTCGAGCGCGGCAAGCGGCGTCACGCCGGTTAAGGTGACGCGCACAGCATGCAGCCGGTCCGCCGCTCCAGCCAGCGTTGGGGTCAGGGCCTCGCAAAACGCGCCGCTTATCTGATCCAGGGCCTCGATGTGGTTCAGGGGGACGGCGAGGTCGTGCCAGCGCACCGCGTCCAGAGCGAGGAATTCGGATTCCATTCTATTGGCCAGGACGATCACGAGCTCGCAGCCTTTGGGTCCCGTTTCGCGCGCGTGTCGCCCTTGAAGGTTGCCAGGAAAGACGATGCGCGGCGCGCTTTCCGACACCACTTCCCGGGCATGAACATGACCCAGCGCCCAGTAGTCATAGCCCTTGGCGGCGAGCGTGGCGACATCCGTAGGGGCATACGTGTCGTGGCGCGATGAGCCGCCGAGGCTTGTGTGGAGCACCCCGATATTGAAATACCCAGGAACGGGAGCGGGGTAAGCGGGGACAAGGTCTTCCGGAACGGCGCGGTCCGGGAAGCTGCGGCCGTGGATCGCTACCGACAAATCGTCGATCGCTACGGTGTGGGCGGCGCGGCTCGAGAAGACCGTGACATTCGGCGGCAGGATTAATTGCCGGGCAATCACCCCTTGGGCGTCGTGGTTTCCCTGGGTGATGAAGGCCCGTATACCGGCTCGATCTAAACGCACCATTTGTTCGCGAAAAAAGAGTCCGGTGTGAAAATCCTGCCAATCGCCATCGTAGATGTCGCCTGCAAACAGAACAAAGTCCACCGGCTCGGAGAGCGCTCGATCGATCAGACCTTCCAGGGCCCTGCGGGTTGCGGACCGCAACCGTTCCACCGGGGCGCCATCATAGCGATCCAAGCCCCGGAGCGGGCTATCGATATGCAAATCAGCGGCGTGCAGAAAACGCATCGTTTTGTGGTCTCATGGCACATTGGGCGGAAGTCAAGGGATCAGGGTCCGTTTGTCTGCGCTCGGGCAATGGCGTCCGCCGATGTTACCGGCCCGCCCGCGTTGTTCTATGCCTCTCCGGCTTCCCTGGGATTTAAGGTTCCCGCGCATTTCGTCGATCCTGGTCACCGAATTCGCGTAGGTCTTTGAGACTAGCCTATCGGCGAAAATGAGGCTCGTCTACCTCCTGGCGCGAGCCTTCCTCGTCGTCAGCTTCGGTGAGTTCCGCACGAAGCAGCGTCATTCTATAGCCATCGCGCTGGCCGAGCGCCTACTCCGTCAGGCAGGTGACGCCGTTCGGCCACGATAACCAGACGTGGGAATCGACCCCTTCCTGCTCCCCAATAACCCCGGACATGGTGCTCGCCCGCCACCGGAAGATAGGCCGGAAGACACCGGCCAGCGCGAACAAGTGGGGCCGTTACCTGCGGGCCCTGCTCACCTTCGCGGCGGGCCGTTACACCGACAGCGAAGGCCGCCCCATTCTGACCGACAATGCCGTAAAGGTCTTGTCCCGCGCCCGCTCCTGGTATCGCGTCGCGCGGCGGCAAAGCGTGATCCAGCCGCACCAACGGGCCGCGTGGTGGGAGCCCGTGACCCGGTTACGCAATACCGCCCATCGGGATTATTTCCTCACCCTCATGGCCGATGGGGCCATATCTGGCGGCCCTGCTGAAGGCCCGCGAACGTCTCGGGCCGCTGGTCTTTATCAGCGCGCACGGGCAGGTCGGCAACCTGCGCTACTCGCTGGAAAGCATCACCAAGACATCCGGCGTCAAGTTCATGGCCCATGACCTGCGGCGGACCTTCGCCGCCATCGCGGAATCCTTGGACATTCCGGCCTACGCCTTAAAGCGCCTCGTGAACCACAAGACCCAAGGAGACGTGACCGGCGGCTATCTGGTAATCACCACGGAGCGCCTGCGCGCCCCCATGGAACGGATAGAGGACTGTGTTTTGAAGGCGGCCAAGGTACGCGAGAGCGCCGAGGTCGTGGCCCTCCTGGACCGGGCGTTGTAACCTCGCAAAGGGGCTTGGCGCGTTTCCCTATACGTCTTATACTGTAACCCATTAGGTGACGGCATGATCCAGAGCTTCCGGCACAAGGGCCTCAAGCTGTTCTACGAGACGGGCAGTAAGGCTGGGATAGTTGCCGACCATGCCAAGCGGCTGCGTGTGCTTCTCGCTCGCCTGGACGCTGCGAGCAAGCCCGAGGATATGGACCTGCCGGGGGCACGTCTACACGCATTGAGCGGCACGTGGCACGGTTATTGGGCCGTCAACGTATCGGGCAATTGGCGGCTTATCTTTCGGTTCGAAGGGGCGGAAGCCCACGATGTGGATTACCTCGATTATCATTGAAGGAGCTTGCCATGATGCACAACCCCCCTCACCCCGGCGAGACCATAAGGGAGCTCTGCCTGGAACCCTTGGGCCTGTCGGTTACAGATGCGGCCGAGGCCCTGGGTGTGACGCGCAAGGCGCTCTCCGAGTTGTTGAACGGGCACACCGGGATTGCCCCGACCATGGCCCTGCGCCTCTCCCTGGCGTTTGGCGGAAGCGCCGAAAGCTGGCTCGTGCAGCAAGCGCAATACGACCTTTGGCAGGTTGGCAAGAACCCGCCCAAGGTACGACGCATCGCATAATAGACCCGATGGCCCGCGTCGCTGACCGCGTACCGGGTGAGTACGGCTGGCGCGACCACCTGCGGCGGCAGGCCAAGCGACACCTTGCCTTTTAGAGATGGAGGCGACCCGACTGAAGCGGAAGATCGAGGAAGCCGAGACGTGATGTGCTATTCCGCAACCGTTACGAAAATAGAGGGACGCATGGCCGGGCGGAAGCCGGTCTTCAAGCCCGCCATGACGGCAGCCGCCCGCATGCGCCGTTCGCGTGCTCTTCGTCGCTCGGCTCTGGCGCGGATCACCGATGGCCTGGCGCAAGCACCGACCGCGACGCCTTCGCGGCGCTTGGCGGTGTCGAGCGGCATATGCAGATCGCACGCGATGAACCGGCTTTATTCGTGAAATTGTTGGCCGCACGTCTCCCCCGCGAAACCGAGGCGGGCGGGTAATTATGATTGGCGCTCAACCCGGGGCCCGATGGGGGATGAGCCGCCTAGCGACGAGCATAACGTTTCCGAACATTAGGGAACGTATCCGTAGGCGTGCCAGACCCCCAAAGTCGCCCTAAGGGCTTACATAGTGCTTACACGGGGAAAATGGGATTTTGCGGGATGTGTCGTAAGTCTTTGTTTTTATTGGTGCCCAGGGGCGGAATCGAACCACCGACACGAGGATTTTCAGTCCTCTCTTTTACGGCCCTAGGCGGTCTGTAGAGATTCGCGGGTTTTTATATTAATAACGTTAAATCATAGAGTTATTACTTTTCACTTCCGGGAATGTCCGTCCGGATGCCCCTAAAGCCAGGCGAGAAGTTGATACCTAGTTGATACTGGCGTTGATACCGACGAGAGGATTGCGGTAGGATTTAGCTTTAGCTCAAAAGAGAGATAAAGATGTCCGCCCTCACCGATCGAGCCATCCAGGCGGCCATTTCAGATGCACGATCTGCCCAAACAAGCAGATGGCTTACGGAAAGCCAAGGAAGAGGACAAGGCTCGCTGAGTCTCAAGATCACGGCGGCATCGACTCACTGGTACTACGTCTATACCCCCACAGGGACTAAGGCCGTCCATCGTTACCCTATCGGTCCTTATGGGACTGGAGGACAGGTCTCCTTGGCAGCTGCACGCCAAAGAGCACGAGAATTGGCCACGATAAAAAGAGATGCGCCGGGAGGGGACGTACGAGCCTACCTGGGGACGCAAGAAAGGGAACGTCAGGCGCGGGAAGCTGAAGAAGCTCGACGGGCAGAGGCACTTCAGCAGGCCGCATTAAACGTAGGACGCCATACCCTTCACGCCTTGATTGACGAATATGTGCGGCATTTAGAGGCTGGGGACAAATGGAGCGCCCCCCAAGTCCAGCGGGCACTCAGACTGCACGTGGTGCAGACATTCCCGGCATTAGCGGCTACCCCCGCCCATGAGATTACTCGCAATCAGGTAACCGAGATCCTCAGGGCGCTCACGGGAGCCAATAAAGGACGGACAGCCGGAAAAGTACGAGCCTACTTACGAGCCGCCTATAGCTTGGGACTCCGAGCGGAATCTGATCCTACGGTACCCCAGGCCTTGGTAGCCTTTCAGATTACGAGCAATCCCGTAGCCGATGTAGGGGCCATGGCGCAATTCAACAGGGCGCGTAATCGCGCCTTGAGCGCGCCAGAGCTTACGGTCTTCTGGCGGCATCTTCAGCAGCAACCGGGGTTGATGTCCGATATCGTTCAGGTGTCCTTGCTCCTGGGAGGGCAAAGGTTGGCTCAGTTATTGAGGACTAAGGTCACAGATTATCAGGATGGCGTCCTCACCCTCCTTGATACCAAAGGCCGCAGGACGCAACCCAGACCCCACGCTTTACCGGTATCCCCGCAGGCAGCTGGGATTCTTGATCGACGCGTCGCTGAAGCCCAGGCCTTAGGGAGTGAGTGGCTTTTTACCAGCACCGGTCGGGTGCCGGTAGTCGAGAGCAGCGTCAGTCATTTTGTGCATGACTGGGTCCATGGTCAGACGGCTATACCCCCTTTTTCGGTCGGAGACCTACGCCGCACCTGTGAGACCTTGCTTGCCAGCCAGGGGGTGAACACGGATGTTCGGGCTCAGATCCGGTCCCATGGGTTGGGTGGGGTCCAGAATCGCCACTATAACCGTCATGACTATATGACTGAGAAACGAGCGGCCTTGACGGCTTGGAGTACGTGGTTGACGGCTTTGGAAAGGGAGGGAGATTGAGGCGGTAAAATATTTTTTTGAGGTTAATTCCCCCTCCTTTCTTCTCCGCGTACGGACGCCAGTTTTTGCCTATCCCCCCCCCCCCCCCCATTTTATTCCGCCCGTTTCCTTAATTGGGAGGAATTTTTTCTTTGTAGAACAAGGCGTTAAATATTCGCCACTACCGATTGGGTAGGGTAACTTGAGAGTGAACAAATGCAGCCAAGTGAACACCAACCCCCCGTACTCCTGCGCCTACCTGAAGTCAAGCGCAGAACGGGGCTTAGCAGATCAACAGTATACAAGTGGATGAAGGACGGGCAATTCCCGGCCCGCAAGCATGTCGGTCAAAGGTCGGTTGCCTGGCTTGAACAGGACATCAACCGGTGGATCGAAGGGGCTACCCATGACTAATTTCGCGGAGATCAAAGAACGCGCCCTGGAGCACCTTGAAGACGTGACGGCGTGGCTTGGGCTCGACGGGGAACAGCGAGGCCGGGAATTTGTTGCCTATAACCCAAGGCGTCGGGATGACAATCTCGGCTCCTTTAGCATCAACTGTGAGACAGGGGTATGGGCAGATTTTGCGGATAATGAAGTCAAGGGCAGCGATGTGGTCAGCTATGTGGCCTACATCAAGGGTCTTGGGCAAGCGGCTGCTGCCCGAGAATTGCAGTCGTTTCTAGACTCTTTGGACGACAACGACACGCCACCCCCTGCGGGAGAAAGCGTCACGGCGCCGACGGTGTCCGTAAATAACGGGGCCCTAGCCGTACAGGATGTACTGATCAGCCCTATACCGGCGGACGTGACTTTACCCACGTTTATTCCGGGGTTTGGAAGACCGAGCGTTGTCTATGCCTACAAGAATGGCTTGGGGCAGGTTCTCTTTTACGTTCTACGGGCCGATCCTTTAAACGCCGCCAAGGTTATCAGGCCGCTCACCTTGTGGACAACGGTGTCGGGTCAGAGGCAGTGGAAGGTGGGGAGCATACCCGCGCCACGGCCCCTCTACAACCTGGACCTCATTACCCAGCAGCCAGAAGCGCCTATCTTGATGGTCGAGGGCGAAAAGGCTGCGGATGCGGCAGCAGCGGCTTTGTTTCCGGATTACGTGGTAACGACAACGCCGAATGGGGCTCAGGCGGTCAAACAGGCAGATCTCTCACCTCTCAAAGATCGGACCATTGTTATCTGGCCTGACCACGATGAGCCAGGGGAGAAGTATGCCGATCATATCAAGACCACCCTCATAGGGCAGGGTCACGGAGGATCTCTTACGATCGTTCGGCCCGGTGCCTGGAGTCCCTATTACAATGAAGAAGGGGTCGCGATACTTGGAGACCGCACGCCCCCGGTAGAAGCGGGGTGGGATGCCGCTGATGCGGTTAACGAGGGCTGGACGGCAGCGCATTTCGCGTTGGCCCTAGCGCAAGCGGACTCTGCACCTACGCAGCTACCGTCTTCTGTACCAGAGACAGTTTCGGAGAGCTATGACGTCGGGCCGTATCATGTCTCGGACGATGGGGTGGCCATCACTTTTGAGGCAACAGAAAAGCGACCTGAACGAACGGTTTTTTGTGTCGTCGCGTCTCGACGTTAGGGCTTTGACGCGAGATGAAGGTGCGGTGAACTGGGGTCTACTTCTTGAATTCCCCGATACCGACGGTCACGTCAAAGAATGGGCTATGCCCCAAGAAATGCTCGCAGGAGACGGGCGGGATTTTCGCTCGGTCCTGAATAATATGGGTGTAAGGCTGGGCACAACGTCGGAGGCCCGAGCCTTGCTTACCAACTATCTTTCGATCGCAGAACCTACTGCTCGGGCTTTATGCACGATGGCTGTGGGCTGGCATGATAACGTGTTCGTCCTACCAAGCCGGACTTTTGGTCAGACGGACGAACGAGTTATTTTGCAGTCGCACAATCCCCATGACATGGCGGCATTTGAGACGCGAGGCACGCTCGCTGAGTGGAATACTGCCGTGGGCAGCTTGTGCGTAGGCAACTCCCGTCTCGTCCTGGCCGTATGCACGGCCTTGGCAGGGCCGCTCCTTAATTCGCTAGGAGAGGAAAATGGAGGCTTCCATCTCCGGGGTGCAAGTAGCCTAGGCAAAACGAAAGCCCTCAAAGTCGCTGGTAGCGTATGGGGGTCCGCTGCGCTTATAAAAACTTGGCGAGCGACCTCCAACGGGCTCGAAGGGGTTGCCGTACAACGTAACGATACCGTGCTCCTTCTTGATGAACTCAGTCAGTGCGAGGGTTACGAGGCAGATGCCACCGTGTATATGTTGGCCAATGGCGAAGGAAAAACGAGAGCAACGACTTCAGGGGCCGCTCGGCAGACAAGCCACTGGCGGTTTCTGTTTCTCTCCACAGGGGAGATCGACTTAGCTCGGCATATTGCGACGGACGGTCGTCAGATCCGGGCAGGGCAAGAGGTCCGGTTTTTGGACATTCCGGCTGACGCGGACCAAGGGATGGGCTTATTCGAGGCTCTTCACACGTCCCCTACGGCAGCGGCGTTTGCCATAGGTCTTGACGAGGCGGTGGGGCAACACTACGGGGCTTTGGGACCAGCACTATTGGAGCACCTGACCGCCGATCAGGGTTTAGAACGCTTTAGGGAAACGGTACTCGTATGCCAAGAACTATTTGTGCGGCACTCGGTACCCTCTGAGGCGGACGGACAGATTGGTCGAGCAGCCAAACGGTTTGGCCTTCTAGCTGGCATAGGGGAAGCCGCTATAGAAGCGCGTCTCTTACCCTGGGAGCCCAGTGAGGCTTATCACAGTATCCGCCGTTGCTTCGACGCCTGGCTCGTCGAACGGGGCGGCTCTGAAGCTATGGAAGATCTGCGGGCCATCGAGCAGATCAAGGGCATCCTTGAGCGAGACGGTGGTAGTCGGTTCGACCCTCTTCAGGGAAATGGTGATATTCACGAAGAAGGCACGGAAGACGTTCGGAATCGACTGGGGTTCAAGAAGCGCAACACTCAGGGGCTGTGGGAACAGCAATTCTAAATGTGGTAATAGTTCTCAATACGAGCCCCTCCCGATAATCAACGGGCTTCGGGGGCTGGACAAAAGCCGGGCCTTGTTATATAACGTCGCTGGGTCATAAAAACTCATGCGAGTA
>NZ_JBTRWP010000069.1:0-1493 GCF_054609335.1 Acidiferrobacter sp.
GATCTGCGCCGCTACACCTTCGTCCCCGAGGTCGTGCGTCTGATCCCCGAGGCCTATGCTCGGCGCTTCCGGGCCGTGGCGTTGCGCGAGGAGGACGGTGCCATCCTCGTGGGGCTTGCCGACCCGATCGACATCTTTGCCCACGACGAGATCGCGCGGCTCGTCCAGAGACCCCTGAAGCTCGCGGTCGTGAAGGAGGGCGATCTCCTGAAGGCTTTGGATGTCGTCTATCGGCGCACCGAGGAGATCAGCGGACTCGCCGCCGAGCTCGAGCAAGAGTTGTCGGCCTACGATATCGATCTTGGGATTACGACTGCGACCGAGGCGGTTAATGACGCCCCGGTCGTCAAGCTCCTGCAGACCATATTCGAAGACGCGATCCAGGTGAACGCCTCCGACATCCATATCGAGCCAGACGAGAGCGCGGTGCGCGTGCGTTTCCGCATCGACGGAGAGTTGCGCATACAGACGACCGCTGATCGCAAGATCGCCCAGGCCTTGGTGTCGCGCCTGAAGCTCATGGCCGCGCTCGATATCTCCGAGCGCAGGCTTCCGCAGGATGGCCGCTGTCAGGTGCGATTCCGGGAGACCGTGATCGACGTCCGTCTCTCCACGGTTCCCGTGCAGCATGGCGAATCCGTCGCCATGCGCCTTTTGAATCAGTCCAACGGTATCCTCGAGCTCGATCGGCTCGGCATGCCGAGCGACGTGTTGAGTCGTCTGCGCGCTATGATCCACCAGCCCCACGGTCTTGTGCTCGTCACCGGCCCCACGGGCAGCGGCAAGACCACGACCCTCTATGGCGCCCTGAAGGAACTCAACGTGCCCTCGGCGAAGGTCTTGACCGTCGAGGATCCTGTCGAGTACAGGCTTGCTGGCGTAAACCAGGTCCAGGTCAACCCCAAGATCGACTTGTCGTTTGCGCGGGTTCTGCGCGCCTTCTTGCGCCAAGATCCCGACATCATCCTGATCGGCGAGATGCGTGACACCGAGACTGTGGAGATCGGACTGCGCGCGGCCATGACGGGGCACCTCGTCCTCTCGAGTCTCCATACCCATGATGCGGTGTCGAGCGCCTTGCGCCTCATGGATATGGGCGCCGAGCCCTATCTCGTGGCCGCGTCGCTGCGCGGTGTCGTGGCGCAGAGGCTCGTGCGCCGTGTCTGCGATAGTTGCGGGGAACCGGTCGCGCCGACGGCGGCGGAAAAGGCCCTCTTCGAGGTCGACTTGGCCCCCGACACGCCCCTGACCCTGAAGCGGGGCCGCGGCTGCGCCTTCTGTCAGCACACGGGCTTTCGCGGGCGGGTCGGGATCTATGAGATCCTCGAGATCGATGAGGCCTTGATGTTCGCCCTGCAAAAGCGCGACCCCGAGGCCTTTTCGCGTGCGGCGACAGCCGCCCCGCACTATCGGAGACTGCGTGCCGAGGCCCTCGGACAGGCGGCGCGCGGTGTGACCACGGTGGAAGAGGCCTTGCGCGCCGTGTACGGGAC
>NZ_JBTRWP010000069.1:1593-12316 GCF_054609335.1 Acidiferrobacter sp.
ACCCGCTATCCAAGTTTCGTCGTAGTCGCGCTCGTCCTCGCGGTCTTCATCATCAACATCTTTGTCATACCGGCCTTCGCCCACGTCTATGCAGGCTTGCACGCCAAGTTGCCGCTTGCCACCCGTATCCTGATCGCGACGTCGCATTTCACGGTCCATTATTGGTACGAGGTTGTCGGTGCGGTCGCGCTGATTGTGTTTGGCATCCGCGCCTATGTGCGCACGACCGGTGGGCGTTATCGATGGCATAGGCTGCGCCTTAAGCTTCCGATCATAGGGCCGATCCTGACCCGCGCCCTGCTGGGGCGCTTTGCGCGTGCGCTCGCCATCACCGTGAAAAGCGGCGTACCGCTGATACAGGGCCTCACTGTCATAAGTCGGGCGGTCGACAATGATTATGTGGCCTCGCGCGTGCTGCAGATGCGCGACGGCGTAGAGCGCGGTGAGACGCTCGCGCGCGCGGCGCAGGCCACAGGATTGTTCCCTCCGCTTGTGCTGCAAATGGTGACCGTGGGAGAGGACAGCGGGGCGATCGACAGCCTTATGACTGAGGTTGCGGAATATTACGAGCGTGAGGTGGAATACGATCTGCGCAACCTAAGTACCGCCATAGAACCGCTGCTCGTGGTCGCCATGGGCATCCTGGTCCTGATCCTGGCGCTCGGTGTGTTCCTGCCGATGTGGGATTTGGCTCATGCGGCCTTTCAGAGAAACGGGGGGCAGGTATGAGGCGCGGTGGCGACCTCGCGGCCCGTTGGGGTACAAAAAGCGCGTTTTTATAGGGTGACGGCCTGGGTTACGCGTGCTACTGTCGGCAAAAGAGCGGCCGACAGGGCCCGAGCCTGCATGTAGGGTGGTCTCAGAAAGCTCGGCGATAAAGGGGGAGGAGGTATGTGGGGACGCTTGAGGCGCGAGCGCAGGGGTGCCGGTCTGTCCGGCATCGGCGTGCATGCGTCGGGGCTTTCCTATGTGAGTGTCGCCCGCCCTCCGCGGGGACCGGCGCGCGTCGAGGCCGCGGAATTTCGGCCCTTCGACGGTATGGAGCCCGAACGGGTCCTGGCACGGCTCGTGCAGGACCATGACCTCAAGCGTCGCCCCTGCACCACGCTTTTACGGGAAGGCGAATACCGCCTTTTGCAGACCGAAGCACCGGAGGTGAAGTCCGAGGAACTGCGCGCCGCGCTGCGCTGGCGCATCAAGGACTTGATCGATTTCCATGTCAACGACGCGACCATAGACGTCTTCGATGTGCCCGTGCGCATGCCCGGACGGCCCGCGCTCGTTTATGTGGTCGTCGGACGCAATGAGGCGATACGCGAGCGCGTCGATCTTATGCACAACGCCGGTGCCGCCCTCGACATCATAGATATCCCGGAGCTCGCGCAACGCAATCTGGCGCAGCTCCTTGCGCAAGATCAGGAAGGTGTGGCGCTACTTACGCTCACAGAAGACGGCGGTTTTATCACTATTACGCGCAACGGCGAGTTGTATCTGTCGCGCGTGATCGCCGACGCCCCGTCGGCGCTCGCCGATGCCCGGGGGCTCGAGCGCTTGCTGCTCGAGTTGCAGCGCTCCCTGGATTATTTCGAGAGCTCCTTCCGGCAGAGCCCCATCATGCATGTCGTCGTGGCGCCCGCGTCGAGCCGGACCGAGCCGCTCGTGACCTTCCTGCAGGCGAACCTCGTCCAGCGCGTAGTACCCTGGGAGACGGGGCACTACGGAGACGTCGAGGTGGCAGTCCCGATCCCGGAGGGTTGCCTTCTGACCTTGGGCGCGGCCTTGCGCCATGAGAAGGTGGTCCTATGAGCGCTCAGCAGATCAACCTTTACCATCCGATCTTTCGGCGCGAGCAAAAGCTTTTCTCGGCCGCTACCATGGCGCGTACCTGGCTTGCGTTGCTCGCAGTAGGACTCGCGGCGGCGGGATTCGATGCCTGGCAAGTCCAAGGGCTTGCCAGTGCGCTCGCCAACGCTCGCCAAACGGAGCTGGCCGCCCACGCCCAGCTTGCGTCTGCCAAACGTATCTTTGGCGTGGGTCGCGCCCGCGCGCAACTGGCGGCGCTCGAGGTGCGCGAGCGAGCCTTGAAGGGGCTCGCGCGTTTCTTGCGCGAAAGCCGGCGTGCCGAAGTGGGGCCGGCCCCTGTGCTGCTCGCCATGAGCGACGCCATCGTGCCGGGGGTCTGGATCACGCATTTCTCGCTGGACCGCAAGCGCCACGCCTTGATACTGGCGGGCCATAGCATGCGTCCCGCGCAGGTGCCGCTTTTTCTGCATCGCCTCGTGGCCCGTCCGACGCTTATAGGCTATCGGTTCCAGACGTTTGCCATCACACGCCCCCGTCACGCCGCGCACTACAGGCCCTACGTCGATTTTACGGCGAGTACGGCCGCATCTGGGTCGGCGGCCCCGATAAAACCGGGAGCGCCACGTTCCGCCAAGGGGGCGCCATGAACGTGAGGGCGTGGTTTGCGACCTGGCAGGAGCGGATCGATGCGCTCACTTTGCGCGAACGCGTCCTACTCTTTGCGGCGATCGTGGCTGTCACCTACGGACTCGTGGTGGCAGTCGCGATTCATCCGCTCGAGGTCCGCGCGCAGACCGTCAAGACCGACCTCGCGGAGGCCCGTGTCCAGACTGCCGCGGTTAGTACCCAGCTCGACACCCTGCTTGCGCCCAGCACACGGGCCCGCGAACACGCCGAGCTGAAGACCATGAGCCACAAGATTCGTGTCCTCAAAAGGCGTCTGGCGCATCTTGCGGGGGCTTTGGTGCCCGCGCGGGAGATGCCAGCGCTCTTGCGTGAGGTGCTTGCCCGCACGCCTGGAGTGACGCTCGTGGCGCTGACGGATCAAGGCACAACCGCGATGCGCCGCAGTCCCAAGGCCAAACCGTTTTTGTATCGTCACGAGATGGTGCTTGTGGTGCGCGGGTCCTACCGGGCTTTGGTTCGTTACCTGACGGCGCTCGCCCATACCAAGAAACGCGTGCTGTGGGGCCGCGTGACCCTGACGGCGGACCATTACCCATTCTCCACGCTGCGGCTGCACGTCTACACCCTGAGTTCCCATGAGGCCTTGCTCGAATGATTGGCACGGTCCTTGTATGGTATCGGAGCATGAGTGGAAAGCGATTCATGGCAATAGCACTGGTGGCCTTGGCGCAAGGCGCCCCCGCCTATGGGCTGACGGATCCGACGCGGCCCCCGTGGCTCGCGCCCGCTGATCCTCGCCCCGCGCATGCGGGCCTGCAGGCGATTTTACGCGATGGGCCGCGACAGCTCGCGCTCATTGACGGGCGACTTTGGGCCGTGGGTGCGCGGGTCGGGATCGACCGCTTGGTCGCCATCCGCAGGAATTCGGTGGTGCTTTCCGGACCCCATGGGACACGCCGGCTGTTTCTGGGCTCGCGCGGCGGCATCAAGAAGACGGCGATTTTAAAGGAAGGCGTTTCATGAGATACGCGTACCCGCGGTGGCTTACGGCGAGCACGCTGCTCGCGTTGGGGGCTTGTGCCCCGCGCGGATTCGACAAGCCGCTGACGGCGCGTATGCAGCACAATCTGACATCCGCTGCCCGTTCGCAGAACAAGGTCGCGATTCCTGCGGCCGTGGCAAGTGCGCTCGTACCGCCGGTCACGATCCGGCTCCCGCGCGCCCGGGCGCTGGCCGTTCCGAGTCGCTTCGATTTCAATACGAATAATGCGCCCGCCGCCCAGGTATTTACGCAGCTCGTGCGTGGCACATCCTATAGCGTGGCCTTGCCAAGTCGCCTCTTGGGGCGCATTACCGTCCATTTAAAGAACGTGACGGTGCCCGAGGCGATGCGCGTCATACGCACCGAGAACGGCTACCAGTACCGGCGTCGTGGACACCAGTATTACATTTTGCCTCCGGGTCTCAGGACTGAGCTTTTCCGGGTCCACTATCTCGATATCGTCCGAACCGGAACTTCGGAGACGCGGCTCACAGGCCAAAGCCTGACGAGCGTCGGGACAAGCGGCGGCATGGCCGGTGGCATGCCCGCGCCCTCGAGCGGCCAGCAGACCATGGCCCCCACGATTTCTGTGAAGACCACATCGCGCAGCGATTTCTGGAAGACGCTTGCGACGACTGTGACGGCGCTCGTCGGCAAGGGCCCAGGTCGCGAGGTCATCGCCAATCCGCAGGCCGGTCTGCTCGTGGTGCGCGCCGGTCCCCGGACCCTTTATACCGTGAGCCGCTTTCTGCGTCTGACACAGACGAGCGTGGATCGCGAGGTCGTCATTGACGCCAAGATCCTCGAGGTGGACCTAAAGAGCGGCTACCAGAGCGGCATCGACTGGGCGAAGCTCGGCAACGTCGCCGGCGCCCAACTCCTAGGCGCGCAAACGGGAGGTAGCCAGCTCTTGTCTTCGGGCGTGTCGACCATAGGTGGCAGCACAGGTAATATCAATCCCGCGACTGGCGTCCCGAACCCGTATGGTCCAAGCGCTTACTCGCCCATCAACAACACCGCCGTGTCAGCCTTTGGCGGCATCTTTAGTCTTGCGTTGCACGCCGGAAATTTCGCGGCCTTCATTCAGCTTCTGAACACCGAAGGGCGCGTCCAGGTCCTATCGAGTCCGCGCGTGTCGACGATGAACGAACAGAAGGCCGTCATTAAGGTGGGAGGCGACCAGTTCTTCGTGACCGGCGTCACAAACACCGAGTCGCTGGTCGGCGTTTCCCCCATCAGCACGCCGGCTGTCGTGCTTTCGCCCTTCTTCTCGGGCATCGCGCTCGATGTGACACCAGAGATCGATGGTCACGGATCGGTAGTGCTTTATATCCACCCCTCGGTGAGCCAGGTCACGCAGGTGAATCAGCAGTTCAGCGTTTCGGGGCAGGCCTTCGATCTGCCGCTTGCGTCGAGTTCTATTCAGGAGTCGGATTCTGTGGTACGCGCCCAGAGCGGCCAGGTAATCGTCATTGGCGGCTTGATGAAGGAGGGGTCCACGAATAACAATGCCACGGTGCCACTGCTTGGCAACATCCCGATCCTCGGGAATCTCTTCAAGGACAAGAAGGTGGTGAGGGTCAAGAAGGAGCTTGTGATTCTCCTGAAACCGACGGTCGTGAACTTAGGCGAGCCGTGGCGGCACGAACTGTCGCGCGCGCAGAGGCAGATTGCGCGCATAACGGGCCATTAAATGTACGAGCGCTACTTCGGGCTTCGGGAACTCCCCTTCGGACTTACACCGGATACCGAGTACTACTTTGCCCATGCGCGTCACCAAGAAGCCTTGAATATGTTGCTCGCCGCCGTGCGCATGGGCGAGGGTTTCTTGAAGGTGACGGGCGAAGTGGGCACAGGCAAGACGCTCCTTTGCCGCAAGTTTCTCGCGGTCCTCGCCGCCGACCCGGAATTTATCACGGCGTATATCCCGAACCCTGCGCTCGATCCCGCCGCGCTGCTCGAGGCCATCAGTGCCGAATTGGGGCTTCCGGCGGTCGCGGGCGCAAGCCCTCATGCCCTCATGCGTGCCCTGACCGAGCATTTGATCGAAAGCTGCGCGCAAGGGCGCCGCGTGATCCTCTGTCTGGATGAAGTTCAGGCGATGCCTATGGAGACGCTGGAGTCGCTGCGGCTCATTAGTAATCTCGAGACTGAGAAACGTAAGCTTCTACAGATCGTTCTGTTCGGTCAACCGGAGCTTGATGTGCGCCTCGAGGAGCGGCAAGTGCGGCAATTGCGCCAACGCATCGCCTTCTCGTGCCGTCTCGCGCCCTTGTCCTTGGCCGACACGGATGACTATTTGCGGCACAGGTTGCATGTGGCAGGCTACGAGGGGCCTGCGCTCTTTGGGAAAGGCGCGCTGCGTGTCCTCTACCGGGCATCGGGCGGCATCCCACGGCTTGCCAATATCCTCGCCCATAAATCGCTCATGGCCGCCTATGGCGAAGGGTCGGCTCAAGTGCGGGCCCGGCATATGCGGCTCGCCTGTGCCGACACCGAGGCCGCCCGTAGCCACGCGGGTCTTTTTGGGTTCATGTCCTGGGGGCGTCGATGAGTCTCATCAATAAAGTCCTGCGTGATCTCGAGGCCCGTGAGCGCGACGAGCAAGCACCACAGTCACGCCCGGTCCTTGCGGATCTGCGCGCCGCGCCGGAATCGCTCGAGCGCCCAAGGGTCTCTCGCGCGACATGGTTGTTGTTCGCGGTGCTGATCGTGGTCATCGCCGTCGTCGTGGCCTGGACTATCGGGCGTAAGTCTGTGAGGGCGCCTGCGGCCGTGGTCGCCCGCGCCTCCATCGCACCTCCGAAAGCGGTGCCCGTAGCGCCTTCGGCAGTCGCGTCGCCTAAGGCCCGGGCTTCGCAAGCGATCCTACGCGCGCGGCCGCTTGCAAAGCCCGCCCATACGCGCGTCTTTGTGTCTTCCGCCCGCCCGCCTGCCACGCCGCATCAGGTCACGCATCGGGCGCGACCTGCGTCTGCCTCCATATCCCGGCATCGTAAGCCCTTGACCGCGACCGAGCAGGCGCAGGCGGCTTACCGTCGCGCCGTGCAGGCGCTGCAGGCCGGGGACTCCGGAGAGGCGCGCGCGGCACTGCGCGCGGCACTGCGCGCCCGCCCCGCGAGTCTGCGGCCGGCGCTCTTGCTTGCGACCCTCGACATCCAGGGGGCGCACTTGCGTGGCGCTCGTCAGGTCTTGCAGGCCGCCTTACACGCCCACCCTCATGCGCTGCCGGCTGTGATGCTGCTCGCGCAGGTCGATCTACGGCAAGGAAGGCCCGCCGATGCGGCCCGCACCCTCGGCGGCGCGCAGGCCCTGGGCGCGGCCAGCCACTCCTTTTGGGCCCTGCTGGCGGCAGCCCGCTTGCGCGCCGGGGATCAAACCGGAGCGCTTTCCGCCTATCGTAACGGTCTCAAGCGATTCCCGGGGGACGGTTCCCTGTGGGTGGGCGAGGGGCTGGTGGAGTCCCAGATGGGGCATACCGGACGCGCCGACCTCGCCTGGCGGCAGGCCTTGCATTGTCCTTTGACTCCGGTGCTCGCCCGCTTTGTGCAGGCGCAGTTGCAGGGGGGCGGGGCGCCTCAGAAGCGGTAACCGAGACTCACAGAGGCTGTCGGATAGGCCCGTAGACGGGAGGCCTGCTGCTCAATCTGGGCGCGGACGGACGCGAGTTCAGCGGCCAATGCCGGGTTGGAGGCGGCCCCGGGGGCATTTAAGGTGGTGGTCGGCCGATCCCACATCACGCCCAGATCCACCGCGTAGGCGAACCCCGGCTGCATCCGTGCGTCATTGCTGAAGCCAAGGCCGAGATAGGGGGCGAAGCGCTGATAAGTCACGGTGCCGGTGATCGGTCCGACCGCGGATGCGGGTACCGTGTAGCCGTTGACGTTGTAGTAGCCGTTGACTGAGGTCGCGGTCAGATCGACGCGATTGTCGTCGTAATAGACGCCGGCCGTTAAGTGGAAGGCACCATGGAAGGGATAGATATCGGCAAGCAGAGCCGCGTTACGAAAGTGCGCATGGGCGCGGTAGTTGAGGCCGTTGGCCGTCTCGTGGCGCGTGAGGCGGCCGCCGTTGGCGAGCAGCCGCGCATCGAACATGTCCGGCACGAGCGGGAGCGAGAGCGTGGCACCCACCCCTAAGGTGCCTGCGCCGACGCTTACCCCCACGCCCGCCCAGACGGGCACAAAGACCGCGCTTATTATTAAACCTCCAACTGCAAGCGCCCTGATCATGATTGCGACCCTCCGAGGGCGCTCTAGTGTTTGAACGATAGTCCGGGGCTGGCATTTATCCAACGGTCCTTAGGTCGCTCCAACCTTTATCAGTCGGGCGCTGCCAAGTATGCTTGCGCTTCGAGAATCGAGACCTGAGCCGATGGTAGGGAATCCCTTTGCAAGCCTGTTGGAGCCGCTATTCGCGCGCGTCCGCGCCCAGGATCTGTGGCGGCGTCGCGAGATTCGTATATCGCCCCAGACTCCCGTGATACAAGTCGGGGACAAGACCTTGCTGTCTTTCGCGAGCAATGACTACCTGGGTCTCGCCAATGATCCTACTGTTGTGGAGGCTTTGTGCGCGGGGGCTCGGCGCTACGGCGCCGGCGCCGGCGCCTCGCATCTCCTCGGAGGTCATACGAGCGCCCACCATGAGCTCGAAGACGCCTTGGCCGCCTTCACGGGCGCGCCTCGGGCGTTGCTCTTCTCCACGGGCTATATGGCCAACCTTGCGCTCCTTACCACGCTTTGTCCGCGCCATGGGCGCGTCTTCGAGGATAGGCGCAATCATGCCTCCTTGCTGGACGCCGCGAGCCTCGCGCACGCACGCCGACTGCGTTATCGGGATGTGGAAGGGTTGCGCGCCGCGCTCGCCCCAGCCGGTCCCGGCGGCCTCATCGTAAGCGATGGCGTCTTCAGCATGGATGGCGACATGGCCTGCGTTCCCACGCTGCTTGCGCTCGCTAAGGCCCATGGCGCCGGGCTCATACTGGATGATGCCCATGCCTTCGGGGTGGTGGGCCCAGGGGGGCGCGGCACGCCTGCCGCTCATGGTCTGAACTATGACCCGACCCTCATCCACATGGGGACCCTTGGCAAGGCCTTTGGCGTCTTCGGTGCCTTTGTAGCGGCTGATGGCGATGTCATCGAGGCCTTGATCCAGCGGGCGCGACCCTACATCTACACTACGGCCTTGCCGCCGGCCCTGGCGGCATCCGCGAAAGCGGCCCTCGATCTCGTGATCGCAGGCGACGAGAGACGCGCTGCACTCTTCGATCGCGTCCTTCGGTTTCGCGACGGCGCCGTCGCCCTCGGCCTCCGGCTGCTCCCATCCTCCACCCCGATCCAAGCGGTGGTCTTCGGGGAGGCGGCGCGCGCCATCGCGGCCAGCGGCCACCTTCGCGACCGTGGCCTGTACGTCCCGGCCATACGCCCGCCCACGGTCCCGCAAGGCAGCGCCCGTCTGCGGGTGGCGTTGTCGGCGGCCCATGGCGCCGACGATATCGACCGACTGCTCGATGCCCTCGCGAGCCTGCCTGGGGGCCCGGCCTGATGTTGCTTCTCCTGCACGGTTGGGGTTTGAATCGACGCGTGTTCGGGGGTTTGGAGGGGGCGCTCGGCATCCCCGCCGAATCCCTTGATCTCCCGGGCCATGGCGAGGCCTCCTATGAGTCAGGCGCGCTCGACCCCGATCGGCTCGCCGCGCGCCTCGCTGCCGCCTATCCGGGTGCCCACGCCTGGCTTGGCTGGTCGCTCGGCGGGCTTGTCGCGCTAACGTTGGCTGCCCGTCATCCGCAGTCCGTAAGCCGGCTCGTTCTTGTCGGTGCCACGCCGCGCTTTGTGCGCGCGCCGGACTGGCCGTGCGGCACGGCGCCTGATGTCCTGGAGGCCTTCGCCGACCAACTGGCGGTCGACCACGCGGCCACCGTTCGGCGCTTCCTGACCTTGCAGGTCGGGACCGGAGCGCGGACGGAAGCACGCGCCCTCATGGCCCACCTCCAAGACGGTGGCATGCCGCAGGCCTCGGCGCTCGCCGAAGGGCTCGCGATCCTTCAGGGGAGCGACCGGCGTGCGCTCTTGCCGTCGATCCGCGCGCCGGTCTTGTTCGTGCATGCGGCAACTGACACCATCGTCCCGATTGAGGCCGCTCGTGCGGCCGCACGCCTCGTGCCAGACGGGCGGCTTCGCGAGGCGGGCCGTGGGCATGCGCCCTTCCTGAACGCCGAGGATGCTGTTGCTACCCTCATACGAGACTTCCTCCGTGATTGATCTGAACCAGCACGCCATTCGCCACAACTTCGACCGCGCCGCGCGCAGTTACGACGAGGGCGCGGTCTTACAGCGCAAGGTCGCAGACGAGCTCCTGAGTCGCTTCCAGTGGCTGCGTTCGGAGCCTGCGACCTTGCTCGATGTGGGCACCGGGACCGGCTACGCCATCCCTCATCTCCGTCGTCGCTTCCGCAAGACCCAGGTCCTCGCCTGCGATATCGCACTGTCTATGGCGCGTGCTGCGCGTCGTCATCGGGGCCTTTGGCGTCCGACACCGGTGTGGGTGGCGGATGGCCATGATCTACCCTTGCGTTCAGAGGCGGTCGATTGCATCTATTCGAGCCTCGCTCTCCAATGGATGGACGTACCACGTGCCTTCGCCGAATTCCGTCGCGTCCTCCGGCCAGATGGCTTGTTTACCTTTGCCACCTTCGGACCCGACACCTTGCAGGAGTTGCGCGCCGCGTGGGCAGAGGTGGACGATCGCCCCCATATCCACACATTCGTGGACATGCATGATTTGGGCGATGCCTTGATCGGCACCGGATTTGCCGATCCCGTGCTGGATGTCGAACGCTACACTCTCACGTATGATTCGGCCCGCGACGCCTTGCGTGACCTAAAGCGCATCGGCGCGCACAACGCCGCCGCCGGTCGTTTCGGGGGGCTCACCGGCAAGACCCGTTATCGACGCTTCGAAGAGGCTTGTGAGGTGTTCCGACGCGACGGACGCCTACCCATCACCTACGAAGTCGTCTACGGACAGGCCTGGGTACCCAAGCACGTGCCGCCTCCATTCACTCCGCCCCCAGGGCACGCCGTGATACCCATTCGAGGCGTCTAGGCGATCGTAAAAGTCCTGCCCTTGGGATCCCGCTTTCCTGTTCAGGATTGTGGGCTTACGTGTCTTATCTCGCGTCATTGCGATGTTCGCTTAGGCACCCATGTTGTCTGCCCTGTTCGTGCAGTCGGTTCGGGCCTAGGCTTTGCT
>NZ_JBTRWP010000070.1:0-12240 GCF_054609335.1 Acidiferrobacter sp.
CCCATCAAAGCCGTTATCGGAGGCTGCTTAAACCCAATCCATACGACATCTTTGTTGACAAACACCGTTGGTGGTCGATATCTCATCGCAGAGCGTCCGGGAATTTCTCACCGATGTGGAAACCACTCGCCATTGTCGTGTTGCTACGCGTAACCAACGATTGGCCGCTATTCATGCATTGGCCCGTTTTGTTGGCGAGCACAGCCTTGAGCATATTGATTGGTGTGCGCAGGTCCGCTGTGTTCCTTACAAAAAAGGCGACCAAGCTACAGTCCCCTACTTGGACAAAGCCGAGATCGATGCGTTGAGGAATGAGAGCGGTCAACTGCCGTTTTTAGGGTAATCGAGGCCACCTCCATGAGCCCTAGACCTTTCTCAAAGAGCCTGCTCGTGGCGCAGGTCGTGGAAGGTTGGTCCCTCGACCCCCGCCGCCTTGCAGACCCGCTCGAAGGCCTGCGAGATGGAATCGGGGCGCATGGCCCACACACGCCCGTCGACATTGTGGGCCGCATTGCCCATGCGCCGGGGTAGCCCATCCAGGACGCCCAAGGCCGCTGTGGAGAGCGGCACCCGCCGGGGCGCCCCGGTCTTCGTCTCGGGGATCAGGAGGACTCGCGCCTTACGGTCCAGGTGGTCCCAGCGCATCGCCGCGATCTCCCCGCGGCGCATGGCGGTTTCGATGGCCCAGGTGATGAGGGGGCCAATCATCCCTCCCTGGTCTTTTGAGGCGGCCTCGACGAGGCGCCGATGCTCATCATCAACCAGTCGTCTTGTCCTGCCGCCCGGGAGCTTGGGACGCTGGCCCCGGATCCGCTTGACGGGATTTCCCAGGGACTCCATGCCCCAAGCGGAGCCTGCGACCGTGAAGACGTGGGAGAGTAAAGCGAGGTCGAGGCGGATGGCGTTGGCGCCCAAACCTTCCGCTTGCCGACCCCGGATGAAGGTCGCGATGTCCGAGCCCTTGATGGACGCCAGGGTGCGACGAGCGAGTGGGATCTCTGCGATCACCCGGGCGCGGATGGCTTCGCGCGATTGCGTTGACGGTTTCTTGGTCGGCGTGATCTCACGGAGGTAGCGGCCCAGAGCCTCGGCTAGGTTCGTCGATTCGGCCTCGGCGCGCGAAACGAAGACCCCGCTATCCATCTCCGACTCGATCTTCTTGGCTCAGGACTCAGCTTGCCCCTTCAGGTCAAACGTCTGCGCCATCTCTGGATAGCCTTTTTTCTTGATTCTGACCTGCCAAACTCGCCGCCCATTTGGCCCCGGCCTTGCTCGGAAACTCGCCATGTCCACCTCCGCCGTGCTCAGGTGGACATATGGTGGACATAACCAGGTAAGAAGGGAAGGATGTCGTCCTAACTGCTTGATTTTATTGGTGCCGGGAGAGGGGGTCGAACCCACACGGTATCTCTACCACCGGATTTTGAGTCCGGCGCGTCTGCCAGTTCCGCCATCCCGGCGCTCGCGCAGTATAACGGGTTTTGCTCACGAGACAACAGCACGCCGTCTTCCCGTATAATGCGCGCCGCTATGAACCCTGATGCCTTTGACTACGATCTCCCGCCCGAGCTGATCGCGCAAGCCCCGATCTCGCCGCGTAGCGCAAGCCGGCTCATGGTGCTCGACCCCTCGGATGGCGGGGTGACGGGCCGCCGCTTTGCTGAGCTCGGCGATTACCTGCGGCCAGGCGACCTCTTGGTCTTCAACGACACCCGCGTGGTGCCGGCGCGTTTCTTCGGACAACGGGCCACGGGCGGTCGGGTGGAGCTTCTGCTCGAGCGCTTTCTGGATGACACCGGGCGCGCCCATGTGGCTCTGCGGGCGAGCAAGTCGCCGCGCGTAGGCGAGGTGCTCGCGCTCGAGGGGGGTCTCAAGGCCACCGTGTTGGGCCGCGCCGATGAGCTGACTGAGGTCGTCTTCAGTGGTTCGGGCGATCTCATGGGCTTGATCGAGCGTGTAGGCCACGTCCCCTTGCCGCCCTATATCGCGCGGGCCGATAACGAGGAGGATCGGGTCCGCTATCAAACTGTGTATGCGCGGGCCCCCGGGGCGGTCGCGGCGCCCACGGCCGGCCTTCATTTTGATGAGCCCTTGCTCGAGCGGCTGGCCCGCCAGGGCGTGGAGAGCGCCTATGTGACGCTCCACGTTGGGGCCGGTACGTTCCGTCCGGCGCGCCCCGAGACCCTGGCGCAGGGGCGGCTGCACCCTGAACGTATTACCGTGTCCGCCTCGTGCGTGGCGGCGGTGGAGGCGACACGCTCGCGTGGCGGGAGGGTGATCGCGGTGGGCACGACAACAGCGCGCGCCCTGGAGGCCGCGGCTGCCACCGGCGCGCTTGCGCCCTACGTCGGGGACACGGACCTCTTTATTCGCCCAGGTTATGGGTTTCGGGTAGCCGAGGGTTTGATAACCAACTTTCATTTGCCGCGCTCCACGCTCTTGATGCTGGTATGCGCATTTGCGGGCTATGACCATGTCATGGGCGCCTACCGAAGGGCGGTCGCGGACCGCTATCGATTCTTCAGCTACGGCGATGCGATGCTCTTGTGGCGTGCGGGGAATGGGGAGGGAGGCGATTCAATGCATGGGCGACCGAAGGTCTGAGAGACCTTTGGTCGATGGCGCTGAAGCCCAGTCCGGTTGATGCTGGACTCCTGTTGGGATAACGAAAATAACGAAATTGTCGAATACTATTCTTGTCGTCGATCCATCCAGGGGAGGCAGTCTCGATCGGATTACTAAAGTCCTCACGCGTCTGGGTCTGGCTTCGTACCGGGCTTGTACGGTTGAAGACGCCTTGGCTTACCTCGTCGCACGTGCCCAAGCACCCCCCGCCGTGGTCGTGATCACCGACGAAACACCGCGCCCCTGCGCTGTCGCCGAAGACATCCTCCGGACCGCCCCTTGCGCTCATGTCGTGTTCGTGGCGGATCCGGCATGCGCCGACGAACTAGCCGCAAGTCTTTGTCAAAGTCCGATATCGAAGAGTACGCGCTGGGCCGTAAGCCCCCCTGACGAAGAACGGATGGGGGGGCTGCTGGCGTGCGCCTTAGCTGCGGCGCGTGCTCACTGGATCAAGGCGCGGGTTCAGGGTGGGGTAAGCCACCATGCGGCCGCCACTTTTGCGCTTGCAGACAAATGGCCGCTGATGGCGTGGTCGGCTGCGGCCTCTGGGGCGATCGACTATTTCAATGCGGAATGGGGATCGATCCTCGGAATCTCTTGCGACGACCTCGCGCGCCATGGTTGGATCGCCTTTGTGCACGATGTTGATCGTCTGCGCGCTCAGATCGCTTGGGAGCAGGCCTTGACCGAAGGCGGGCGCTTTACGGTGGAGGCGCGCCTGCGGGCGCGCGGTGGTCGATGGGCGTGGTGCCAATTGGAAGCCCGCCAGGGACAGACCCCAGAGGACGATGGGCGCTGGTACGGAAGCTGTGTCGTTCTGCGTGCCTCGCGCAGCGTGGAGGAGGCATGGCGATTTGTGAACGAAGTGGCGCGCCAAGTCACGGAGAATCTCGATTACGAGGCGACCCTCACCAACCTCGCGCAGGCGGTCGTACCGACTTTTGCCGACTGGTGTGCCGTGGACGTGATCAACGAAAACGGTGTCCTCGAACGCGTGAGCCTTGCCCACGAAAACCCCCAACTCGTGCGCGAGATCATGCAGAGGAGGTCCGGCGGGGCGGTCGGGCAATTGACAGCGGAGGATGTCGCGCGCACCGGCGAGCCACAGCTGGTCACGCATTTGGACCAGTCCTTGATCGATGCGCTGGTGCCCGATCCGTCATCCCGGGCCTTTTTCCGGTCGCTTGGGCTGCGCTCGTTTCTGCGCCTGCCGCTCAAGGCGCGCGGTCGCACGGTGGGCGTCATCACCTTTGTATTGTCGGGTCCCGGCACCCGTCTCTACGCCGAGGATGATCTCCTGCTTGCCACCCGCATCGCCCAGCAAGGCGCCATCGCCGTGGAAAACGCGCGGCTCTATCGCCGGGCGCGCGCCGAGGTCGAGGAGCGCAGCCGCGCCGAGCGGGCGCTTGCCACGAGCGAGGGGCGTTATCGATCCCTCGTGGAGGCCTCGGCGCAGATCGTGTGGAGTCTCGATGTCTCGGGTTGCGCCGGCGACGATATGACTGGATGGTGCGCGTTCACGGGCCAATCCTGCGAGGACGTGGCAGGCTATGGCTGGATGGCCGCCTTGGGTCCGCTCGATCGCGAGGCCGTGCGCGAGGGCTTGGTGGATCCGGGGGCGGGTCATGGCCCTATCGTGCGCGAGGGGGATCTGGCGGCGGCGGTCGGTGGTTATCGACGCGTGATGTTGCGTATTGTGCCCCTTTTCGGCGACGATGGGCGCCTGCGCGAATGGATTGCCGCCGCGACGGATATCACCCCCGAGAAGACCGCGAGTGAACTTCTGGCGCGCGAGAAGGAGCGCTTGGCGGTGACCCTCAATAGCCTCGGGGAGGCGGTCATTACGATCGACACCGTAGGTCGCGTCGCACTCTTTAATCGGGTGGCGCAGGGCCTGACCGGCTGGTCTGAGAGTGAGGCCTTGGGGCAGTCGGTCGATACGGTCTTACATCTGCGGGAGGCGCGCTCGCGTATCCGGCGCGAGCGCGTCGCCGAGCGCCTGCTCGACATACAGGGGCAGGCGGAATCCTGCGAGCGCTTCCTTCTTCAGGCGTGTGATGGGGGCGAACGGCTTGTCGTGTGCACGGCGGCGCCCATCTGCGACCCCGGCGGTCGGCTCGCAGGTGCGGTGGCCGTATTCCGCGACATCACAGCCCAGCAAAAGCTCGAGGAAGACTTCTTGAAGGTGCAGAAGCTCGAGTCTGTGGGGGTGCTAGCGGGCGGCATCGCGCATGATTTCAACAATATCCTGACGGCTGTGATCGGCAATATCGCGCTTGCCAAGATGCAGGCGCCAAGCGGGGATCGCGTCGAGCAGACCTTGGATGAGGCCGAAAAGGCTGCGTGGCGGGCGCGCGGACTTACTCAGCAGCTTTTGACCTTCGCGCGCGGCGGTGCGCCCGTGAAGCGCGCGGCCTCGCTTGGGGATCTGCTGCGCGAGGCTGTGCCCTGCGCGCTTGCGGGCTCGAAGGCGAAGTGCAGCGTATCCGTCGCAGATGACCTCTGGGGGCTTGCCTTCGACCCGGAACAATTGCGCCAGGCGGTCACCAATCTTGTGCTAAACGCCGCGCAGGCTATGCCTTCGGGCGGTCTTATTTCGATTGGGGCGGGCAATGCCTGGGTCGCGCCCGGGGATTCGCAAGCGCTGCGCCCGGGGCGCTATGTGTGCATCATCATAGCCGATGCCGGCATCGGTATTCCGGCGTCGCATCTCGATAAGATCTTCGATCCCTACTTTACGACCAAGGAGGGCCGCAGAGGGCTTGGGCTTGCGACGACCTATTCCATCATACGACGTCACGAGGGCGCGATCCGGGTGGAGTCCGAGGAGGGTCGCGGTACGCGATTCGAGATCTACCTGCCGGCCGCAGAGGTCGCAGAGCCGGTCGCGCCACCCCTGACGCGGAAGGCGCGTCGGGGGCGGATGCTGGTGGTGGACCGCGACGAGGCGCTTTTGCGATGGCTTGCGATGCTCCTTGACCATTTAGGCTACGAGGTGTCGACGGTGCGCGACGGCAGGCGGGCCGTGGAGGTCTATGTCGCAGCGATCGGTGAAGGCGATCCGTTCACGGCCGTGATCCTGGATCTCGCGGTAGCGGCCGGTGCCGGGGGCGAGGAGTATCTGCGGCAACTGCGCACGCTCGACCCGAATGTGCGGGCGATCGCCTCCAGCGGACATGCCAACGACCCGATCATGGCGGATTTCGCGCGCTTTGGCTTTTGCGGTGCCATTGCCAAGCCCTGTCAGCTGCGCGAACTCGAAGAGGTGATCGGCGGCGTGCTTGTGGAAAACGGCGAGCGTTTGCGCTAGCGTACACGCATGTCTCTTGTCCCTTTCGTCGAGTTGGGCCGCGACGGGCGTGCCCGCGCGTGCCGTTTATCGCTTGCCCATGGCGTAGTCGCGACCCCGTCTTTCATGCCGGTCGGAACCTATGGCGCGGTGAAGGGCATGAGTCCCGCCGAAGTGGCGGCCACCGGGGCCTCCGTGGTCCTCGGCAATACCTTCCATCTCATGGAAAGACCGGGCCTTGCGGTGATCGAGGCGCACGGCGGCCTGCACGGCTTCATGGATTGGACGGGACCCATCCTGACGGATTCGGGCGGGTTCCAGGTCTTCAGCCTCGCGGCCCTGCGGCGTGTGAGCGAGCAAGGGGTCGCTTTTCGTTCGCCGCGTGACGGTCGCCCCTTGGTGCTCACCCCGGAGCTTGCGATGCAGGCGCAAGCCACCTTGCGCTCGGACGTGGCGATGGTGTTCGATGAGTGCACGCCCCACCCGGCGACTCTGAGTGAAGCGCGCGCGAGCATGGAGCTGTCCCTGCGGTGGGCCGAGCGCAGCCGCGCGGCTTATACGGGCCCGGGTGCGCTCTTTGGTATCGTCCAAGGCGGACTTTACGAAGACCTGCGCGGGGCGTCAGCCGAGGGACTCAGGCGCATCGGGTTCGATGGCTATGCCTTGGGCGGCCTTTCGGTGGGCGAGTCGAAGGCTGACATGTACCGGCTCGTCACGCACTGCGCGCCACTCCTGCCGGCCGATAGGCCCCGTTACCTCATGGGCGTGGGGACGCCTGAGGATATCGTGACTGCGGTGAGCGCCGGCATCGACCTCTTCGACTGCGTATTGCCGACGCGCAACGCCCGCAACGGCTGGCTTTTCACGCGGAGCGGGGTCGTGAAGATCCGCAACAGCGGTTACGCGCGCGATTTGGGTCCCATCGACCCCGACTGTCGCTGCTATGCCTGTACCCGTACGACGCGCAGTTATCTCCACCACCTCCAGCGCTCGGGCGAGATGCTTGGGGCACGGCTGGCCACACTCCATAATCTGACCTATTACGGGGACCTGATGGCAGGGCTACGCACAGCCATTTTGGCCGGAAAGCTGGAGGAATTCGTCGATTCGTTCTATCGTACGCGCCATAAGCGCCCGCCGCGCACCCTCGGGGAGCTCCCCGAGGACTGCATGGCGGACCCCATAACCGCCGTTTAAAGGGAAATCATGGTACATATTATTAGCAATGCGTGGGCCGCCGCACCGGCCGCGGGCGCGGCCCCGGAGGGATCGGTCCTGGTGCAGATCCTGCCTTTCCTGGTGATCGCGGTTTTGATGTATGTGCTGATCCTGCGGCCCCAAAACAAACGTGCCCGTGAACAGCGCGCCATGCTCGCCGCTCTCGCCCCAGGCGACGAGGTGGTTGCAGCCGGCGGTCTGCTCGGGCGCCTGACCGAGGTCGGTCCCCAATATTCGATGGTCGAGGTCGCCTCCGGGGTCGTGGTGAAGATCCAGACCTCGAGCGTGCAACTCGTGCTACCCAAGGATACGATCGGGAAGGCGCGCTAGACTGATGAATCAGTACCCTTGGTGGAAGAACGCGTTCATCGGGCTTGTCGTCCTATTGGGCTTGGTCTATGCCCTCCCGAACCTCTACGGCGACAATCCGGCGGTTGAGATCAGGGCCGCGCATGGCGCTACGGTCAATCACGCGACCGTGGTCCAGGTTCAGCAGATGCTGGCGGGCGCGCAGTTGCCCTATAAGCGCATAAGCCGCGTCGGAAAAGGGGTGCAGGTGCGCTTCGCGCGCGCCGGCGTGCAGTTGCGCGCCCGTGACTTGATCAGCCAGAAGCTCGGGCCCGGTTTCCAGACCGCGCTTGCGCTCGCGCCGGCGGACCCTGCATGGCTGCGGGCGCTGGGCGCGCGTCCCATGTATCTGGGCCTGGATCTGCGCGGTGGGGTCCATTTCCTTTTGAAGGTCGACATGCACACGGCCTTGCGCAAGGCGCTCGTGGAAGACGCGCGGGCCTTACGCAAGGCGTTGCGCCGCCACCATATCCGTTACCGGGAGGCGCGGCTCGACCGGGCCGGGATGATCCACCTGCGGTTTCGCCATCAAGCCCAGGTCCATGAGGCGCAGAGCCTCATGGCGCAGCGTTTCACGGATCTTTCCGTCACATCGGCGCCGGACCACGGCCTGCACGCAGTCCTCACGCGCGCGGCGATCCTCGACAAGAGGCATTACGCCCTCGAGCAGAACCTCACGGCCTTGCGTCGGCGTGTGAACGAACTCGGCGTGGCGGCCCCGGTGATTCAGCAGGAGGGCCATTCGCGCATCGTGGTGGAGTTGCCTGGTGTCGAGGATATCGCGCGGGCGAAGGAGATCCTGGGTCGCACGGCCACGCTCGAGATCCACATGGTCGACGGCAAGGATAGCGTCGAGCGCGCTGTGTCGAGCGGACCGCCGCCTGGCACGCGCGTCTACCATGATAGGCACGGTCAGCCGATCCTGCTCGACCGCCGCGTCCTGTATTCGGGTGACGACATCACCAATGCCTCCACCGGCGTTGATCCGCAGAGCGGACAGCCCGTAGTGAACATCACCCTGAACGGGCGCGGCGCGGCCGTCAATGCCCGGGTTACGCGTCGCAGCGTAGGTCAGCGCATGGCGGTCGTCTATGTCGAGGTGCAGTCGCACCTGAAGCGTAATGATCAGGGTGTCCCAGTGCGCGGGCCCGATGGAAGACGGGTGCGTGTGACGCGCAAGATCGAGCAGGTGATCACAGCGCCCGTGATTCGCGAGGCTTTGGGGGGGAATTTCCAGATCACGGGCATAGGCAGTATCCGGCAGGCCCGTAATCTCGCGCTGCTCCTGCGGGCCGGCGCGCTCGCCGCCCCGGTCAGCATCATCGCCGAACGGACCGTGGGGCCGAGCCTCGGCGCCGCCAATATCGCGCGCGGTTTCTATGCGACGCTGATTGGGTTTCTCGCTATCGCGGTGTTCATGGCGATCTACTACCGCGTGTTCGGCTTCCTGGCCGCCGTGGCGCTTGCCAGCAACGTCGTGCTGCTGGTGGCTGTGCTGTCGATCCTGCAGGCGACGCTTACCTTGCCCGGCATAGCCGGTATCGCGCTGACCGTAGGCATGGCGATCGACGCCAATGTCCTCATCTTCGAGCGCATACGCGAGGAGTTGCGCAATAAGAATACGCCGCAGGCGGCGATCGCGACGGGATTCGAGCGGGCCATGGGGACCATCGTGGACTCGAATATGACCACGCTCATAGCGGGCCTCGCGCTCTTTTGGTTGGGATCGGGCTCGGTGCGCGGTTTTGCCATCACCTTGTGTCTCGGTATCCTGACCTCGCTCTTTAGCGCCATCCTGGTCACGCGGGCGCTTGTCAATGCAGTCTACGGACGTCGCCGTCGTTTGGCGCACTTAGGGATCTAATGGAATTCTTTCGCATAAGCCGCGACCTGCCCTTCATGCGTTATGCGCGCACGACGGTGTTCTTGTCGCTTGTTCTTTTCGCGATCGCGGTCGCCGCGCTCGTGACCCGCGGACTGAACCTGAACGTCGATTTCACGGGTGGCACCGTGATCGAGGTGCAGTTTCCGAAACCCACCTCACCCTCGGCCATCCGCCGGCTGCTGGTCGCCAATCGCTATACGCACGCACGCGTGGAGAATTACGGGACCGCGAGCAAGGTGTTGATTCGGCTACCCACGGAAGCGACGAAGAGCAAGGCCCTGGCAGTCTCGGTACTGCGCCTCATAGCGGCTCATGACCCGGGGGCAAGCCTGCGCAGCGTCGAGTATGTGGGCCCCGAGGTTGGCTCGGAGCTCGCCGATCAAGGCGCTTTGGCGCTTCTATTCGTTGCCCTTGGCATCACGATCTACCTGACATTGCGGTTCGAGTGGCGTTTCGCGGTCGGCGCCATCATAGCGACTATCCACGATGTCGTGATCGTGCTTGGCGTATTCGCGCTTTTCCACGTGAGCTTCTCGTTGACCGTCTTGGCGGCGGTGCTCGCGGTCTTGGGTTACTCCGTGAACGATACCGTGGTGGTGTTCGATAGGATCCGCGAGAACTTCCGGCGCATGCGTACCGGCACGACCGGCGAGATCATCGACAGCGCCATCACGCGTACGCTCTCGCGTACGATCATGACCCACCTTCTTACGCAGATGATGGTGTTGTCGATGCTGTTCCTGGGAGGCCCGGTCTTGTTTGGCTTCGCCCTGGCCATGACCGTGGGCATCGTCGTCGGCACCTACGGCTCGGTGCTCGTGGCGAGCCCCATCGTCATGTGGCTTGGTCTTACGCGCGAGGATCTCGTGCCGCGCAAGAGTGCGGCCGCCGATCGTCCTTGAGGCCCCCGCCGGTCTCGCCCCACGGTCGGCCCATCGGGCTTCGGTTGGCGCGGCGGTCTCGTCTGTGGTATTGAGTCCCTACCCCTTGAGGTGCAGGAGGTAGCGTTATGGACTTTTCCTATTGGACGCATACCGGACCCGCGGCATCCGCCGTGGTGGCGGCCTGGCTCGTTCTTTATTTGGGTCGGCCGAGTTTCCATAAAGGGGCGCGGGCGCTGGCGCGTGTCATGCGCCATCCTCTGAAGCTTGGCGAACGCTTCCTGCGCGCGGGGGCGGCCGACATCCGCAGGCGCAACGGAGCGCTGTTGCAGGCGCAGGCGCGCGCCGAGGCGACGCTTGCGATCGAACGCGAATGGGCGCGTCTCGACGAAGTGGTGCGGCGCGATGTGCAAGGTTTCCCGGCTCTGCAGGAGGCCTTGCTGCGTCAGATCGAGCAGTGGGAGGCGGAGTTCGTGCGCTCCGGGGAGATCCCGGAGCCCTCGCCGGAATGGGCCAAGGCGGTGTCCGCGGTCGCCCGCTTGAAGACGGGTGACGATGGCGTGAGCGAACGTCTTCAGGCCGGATTTCAGGCCTTCGTGCAGAAGGCGCAGGACGGGGCCTTGCGCGAGCGGCGCAAGGTGGTGGCCGAGCGTCACCGGCAGCTCGGTCGTGCCCAACAGATGTGGCAGGTGGTCGCGCGCAGCCTGGAACGTGTCAACAATCGGCTCGCGCGCGTGGCCGAGTCCGCGTTCACCATCCATGAGGCGGTGGAGCGCTATGAGGGCCTCTGCGCGCGGGCGCCGGTCTTCGATCGCGCGCTGGTAGCCTCGGCCGCCTCGCGGCTTTTGGTCGCGGGCTTCGTCCTGGTCGTGGCGGCCGGCGGCGCATTCATGAATGCCCATCTCATGGAGGTGCCTTTGCGGTGGCTTGGTGTCGGGCACGGTTTGGCAGTGGCCGGCCACCCGGCCTCCGAGATCGCCGCCGCCATTCTGATCGCCATCGAGGTGGTGGCAGGTATCGTGCTGTTTGATGCCCTCGACGTGACCCATCTCTTTGGCGTGGTGTCGGTTTTGCCGAAACGCGCGCGGCGCCGGGCGGCGGGCGGGGCGCTTGGTGTGCTCGTGACGCTGGCCGCCTTGCAGGCGCTGCTCGCCTTCGTACGCGAGAACGTCGTGCAGGTCGTCCCCATGGTCAAGGGGGTGCCGGCGCCCGATCTCCCCTTATGGCAGACCGCAGCCGAGGTGCTGCTCGCCTTTGTGCTGCCAAGTCTCATGGCCTTGGTAGCGATCCCATTGGAGGCCTTTGTTTTTTCGCTGCGCGCCGTCATGGGCGTCATCGTCGAAGGCCTGGTGCGCATACTTGCCTTTAGTCTGCGGCTTGTCGAACGCACGCTCGCGGGCGTGATCGATTCCCTGAGCGCCCTGTACGACCTCTTCATCCTGCCGCCTTTGTTGCTGGAGCGCGCTTTTCAGTACGGGGCCCACCTGTCCTCCGAGCGCCGGCGCGGCGCGTCCCAGAACCACTGAGGGCGCAGGCCCCGGCCGCGCGCCCAAGAAGCGAGGGCGCAAGTCGGCGCCGGGCCATCGGGCGTTGCTTAAGACCGCGCCTTCGGGCTTGATATCGATCAAAAAATGTACACCCCCAAAGAGATACGCTCGTGCCTCATCTTCGGTACATACAACTCAACACGGTGTATTCTCTATGGAACAGTTGTTAGCGTGGACGGACGAACTCAGTGTTGGGATCGAGGAGATCGACAGGCAGCACATGGAGCTGGTGGCGCTCTTGAACGAGCTCCATGTGGCGATCACGGAACACCGGGCGTCGAGCGCCTGCCTCGCGATCCTCGATAAGTTGATCGAATACACACGCGTGCACTTTACGGTGGAGGAGAGCCTGTTCCGTATCCTGGATTATCCGGGCTACGGTCCCCACAGGCAGGAGCACGAGAAATTGATCGAGCAGATTGTGGGGTTTCAGCAGAAGCTCAAAAA
>NZ_JBTRWP010000071.1:0-12182 GCF_054609335.1 Acidiferrobacter sp.
CGCCATCGGGCGGAAGTGGTGGACAACCCCCGTTTGTGGGGGCCACACACGCCAAACGGATCTTTGAGGCCCATGATATCGCCGAGGCCCGTATGCACCTCGCCGCCTTCGTTGCGCGCTTCGAAAAAAGCGCACCCAAGACCGTCACCTGTTTGGAGGAGGGATTCGAAGACGCTCTCAGTGTGATTGTACTGCCCGAAAAATACCGCAAGCGGCTGCGCACCACCAACATGCAGGAGCGCTTAAACGAGGAGATCCGCCGCCGGGAGCGGGTGATCCGCATCTTCCCGAACACCGACTCGGCCCTGCGCCTTATCGGTGCCCTGCTGGCCGAGCAGAACGAGGCCTGGGCCGAGCGGCACTACCTCGACATGGATGAATTCCAGGAGTGGTGGGCAGGGCGACAACCCACGCACGCCGGGGGCAATATCGTGGCGCTGAGTTAGAAAAGGGACGTCATTACCGGATCGAATTTATAGCAGAGATTGGACTTGACCCCGGAATGGGCTTTGTGGGGGTTTTTGGGGGCCAGGGGGAGGCCCGGTCAACCACTTGTTTAGAGACGTTAAAAGGCCGTCGGAACCGCTGTCTCGAGGACGCCTTTCATGCCGGCACATCATGCCCAAGCCAACGGTCGACGCCAAGCAGCTGGCGGAAGTGCAGCATGGTTCCCTCCGGCAAGACCCAGTGGTTCAGGAAAACGTCCAGACCGAGTTGGAAGATGCCGAGTCAAAATCCTGCCGCCGCGGGCGCATCCGGCCGATTTCAGTCGTAAGCGGTAATGTGGGCCCGCCCAGCAAGACGGGTTGCGCCTGCCGAGGAGACCGGTGGCATGCCGCGTCATCGCGCGCGAAGCGGGCACGTTCGGTGCTGCCCGTATGCGAGCCTCACGGCAGGTCGGGGCCGCTTGGTCCGTGCTACAATCGGGCGAGGATTTTTGCGAAGAGGTAGCGCCCATGAAACAGATAGCGGAAGCGGTCATTGACGAGAACGGTCAAATCCATCTCATGGAACCGCTGCACGTCACAGGCCCCCACCGTGCCCTCGTGACCGTGCTCGATGAGCCGCCGGCGGGCTGGGACGAGACGCTTGCGGCGGCGGAGCAATCTCTGGCGCAGGACTGGCTGCGCCCCGAAGAGGACGAGGCATGGGCGCACCTGCAGTAGGCGCCATCATCCTGATTCCGTTCCCTTTCTCGGACTTGTCCGGTACGAAGAAGAGGCCGGCTTTGGTTCTGGCGGATACGGGGCGTGGCGATTGGGTGTGCGCGCAGATTACCAGCAACCCGTACGGGGACGCCGCGGCCGTCATGCTTACCGAAGACGACTGTGTGGGCGGGTCCCTTGCGCGGACAAGCTATATCCGCCCCGGCAAGCTCTTCACGGCCCATCAGAGTCTGTTCGTCCGTGTCGTGGCAAGCGTTCAGGCGGACGCTCTCGCCCACGTCCGGCACGCTGTGATTGCCCTGGTCCAGACGGGAAGGTCGCCCGCTCCATAATAGGAGGCCGCCTGTCAGCAACGACCCGGGCCGGGCGTTCCCGCCCTCCATGGGACAGCGTTTTTTCTGCCAAGGTTCTCGGGCGCTTTGCTTGACACCGAGATGCTATCCCGCAGCAGGCTGGGGTGGCACAACAATCAATCCGAAGCAGCACAACTTCCTCCGTAGTTCCTCGCATCTGCGCTGGCGTCAACCCGATGTTGAGGCCTGGCTCGTGGCATTGCCTACCCGGGCGGCCGGGAGGCCCAGTCGCGCCGGAAAACTGCTTGTCCCCGTGGGGGGCCTGTCGGCGCACCTTGTCTCCGTTGCAACGTAATTCCCGGAATCGTAGACTTATTCCCAAACGTCTCGCGTGAACCTTGCTTTTGCATCGGCGCGCCTTCGTAACTTCTGGCACAGGGAGATGACCACGGCAACAGGGAAAAGGGCCGCATCAGGTGCTTCAGGAATTTGGCGCAATCCAGCTTCGTCGAAACGACAAAAAAAGGTGGCGGCATCCGACTTGGCGCAGGGGCCGCGACACAAAAAGAAGCAACGAGGCTAAACTCGCCCCTTGAGCTCCGAGGTTGATAGAGATGGTGGCTGCACATGATTTGGTGCGCACGTTCCTGAGGGATGCCGAGGATATAGCGGATGGGTTTATTGGGGCTTTCAATCTGTTAACGATCATGTAAATCCGCGTCTTTCTGACACAAAGACGCGGATTTACATGATCGTTAACAGGGGGTCAGCACTTTCAGCGCTGTTACATACAGACCGTATGCAAACGCGGTGGTGGCGAGCCCCAGATAGAGGGCGATCAGTCCATTGCGAGGCGATAGAAACAAGCTCAAGGAGGGTGCAGCGGCAGGTGTCAACGCGAGCTCCGCGATTAGCAGCGCCAGTGCGGTACATGCGAGTCCGTCGCCTTCGCGTGTTTGGAGCGCTGCCGTAGCTTGCGTGAACACCGCATACAGGGCGCCACTTAGAATAGCGAAGCCGATCCCTTGAGTGAGGACAGCGCGACCGTGCGCCAAAATCAAGGCGCCGCCGGTTATGCCCAGTATCGCGGCTATCCACCAGCGTGTGGTCAAGTTCGCGCGCTGCGTCGTGGCAGTCAGGAAGCTCGCTACCAAGAGCGCAGCCGTGGTCGTCAGGAGGGTCGCGAGTGCAGCGCCCATGTCGGCTACTGCGACAAAAAAACTCCACTGGAACGCTGCTAAGGCAAGCGCTGCGAGCAGGAGGGAGCCACGCTGGTTGATATCGCGCGCGGTGCTCAGGCGCCGGGATCCCAACATCAGCGTGAGAATAATGCCCCCGATCAACAGGCGTGCGTCGGCGAAGGCCGCGGCCGGAATGTTGGGTGTGGCCAGACGGCTCGCGACCCCCGCAGTCCCCCACAGGAATGCGGCCATTGTGGCGCGCGCGTACGCCGGTACTGCCAGATATTTCATGAGGATCCTGAGCGATGCGGTGATATGCCAGGATTATTGAGCCGGGCCGGGCGCCCCGACCAGTGGCCCGATCGCCATTATTCGATATAATCGGGCCATCATTCGCAGGAGTGCCCTTCGTGGATACCGACACGATTGCCGTGATCGCCTTCAACGGGATCAGCCCGTTCCATCTCGCGGTGCCGTCCATGGTGTTCGGTGAGGACCGTCGTGCGGTCGGTGCGCCCCCCTTCAAGGTCCTGGTGTGTGCGGCAGAGCCCGGGCTGTTGCAGACGAGCGCTGGTCTTTCGGTGCAGACGCCCTATGGGCTAGGCGATATGGCGCAGGCGGGGACTATCATCGTTCCGAGTTGGCGTAATCCGGAGGAGCCGCCGCCCGCATCGCTCCTCCAGGCGCTGCGCATGGCGTAGGGGCGCGGGGCGCGCCTCGTGGGGCTGTGTCTCGGATCCTTTGTCTTGGCGGCCGCCGGGATCCTCGATGGCCGGCCGGCCACCACCCATTGGTTGTGGGTGGACAAGTTGGCACGCCGCTATCCTGAGGTCGAAGTACGACCCGACGTCCTGTACATCGACGACGGCGATGTGGTGACGTCCGCGGGCACGGCGGCTGGTATTGACTGTTGCCTGCATCTGTTGCGGGTGCAATGCGGCGCCGAGATCGCGAACTACGTGGCCCGACGTATGGTGGTACCCTCACACCGCCCGGGCGGCCAGGCGCAATATATCCAGCGGCCGGTCCCCGTGGCGCCGACTTCCGGTGACCGTTTTGCCGAGGTGCTGGCCTGGGTGGCCAGAAATTTGGGCCAACCCCATCCCCTAGATTCCTTGGCTAAACGTGCCTTGATGAGCCGACGCAGCTTCACCCGTCGGTTCCGTCAGGCGACCGGCACCACCCTGGGGGCATGGCTTGTGAATGAGCGGCTCGCGCTCGCGCAGCGGTTGCTAGAGACAACCGACCAATCAATCGACCGGATTGCGTCGGTGGCGGGTTTTGGATCCTCCGTCTCGTTGCGCCAGCACTTCGCTGCGGCCTTTAAGATTCCGCCTTCTTTCTACCGGCGTACCTTTCGTGGAGGCGCGGGCTAGGTCGGCGCTTATGTCGAGCGGCGCATGACCGCTCATGGCGACCGCAACATGCGGGTGAGTACAAGACCGGCGCTGGCCAGATTTAAGCGCTGTTGTTGCGTGTCGTTACGACAGAAAACTGCGCATGAGCGCGCCTTGTATTGGCCAAGTGCAGCCGCTGTCTGGTGCACCGCCGTATCCTCTGCGCATGGCCATCATTGGTGGTGCAAACACCAGGGAGGCGCGACAGCGTGGCGCCGTGGTTCAACAGGAGAATCAGACGATCGTCTGCAAAGTCGCGCAGAGACAGTCCGCTGCCAACTCCACCACCTCATCGCGTTTGCGATGTCTCACATACGAAACAACCTGGGCGTACCTGTCACGGGGCCGATACAGCTTCACGGTGACTGTTATGGATCGTAATCCTAAAAGATCATGACAAAATGGAAGTGGGTCCGATAAAGGGAAATCGCAACATTCATACCTCATAAGCGCATGCTGGAATATCCCAGGAAACCTGCGCTCCCTATGGGGGCAGGATACAGGCGAGCACGTGGCTACTCATGGCATGACGGGCGAGCTTGCTCACATTCTCGGCCTACCCAAAGATCGCCTTGCACGCACATTCCCCTGTTCCGGGGCCTCGAAAGGCCGAATTGCGCTCACTGCCTTTCATAGGTATGACATACTGTCTATGCTTAGGGACAAGCCATCCGGGCTTTCGGAGCATGATGGCTCGGTGGGGGTGGGTGGCGAACACAGATCTAAGCTCAGAACGCACACTGCGACGCATGACCCGCGCTCACGGCGGGGTCATCGTAATCTTGGGCGCACTGGCCCTTCTAATCCATGTCACGCTCGCGGACCGCATAGGAGCGATCCGCGCTGACGCGCACCTCATTAATCGCGCTGGCCTGGAGCGTATGCATCTTCAGCGCAGCGCGTTGTTAGCGATGCGTCTTGCCGATGCGCCCTTCACCAAAAGACCGGCCCTGCGCGCGGCGTTGCGGAGGCAGGCACACATCATGTGGCGTCTTTGGCGCTCCTTGCCGCCCCTGCGCGCAAGCCGCCCGGGACAGCTGACTGCGCGTCTCGCCGCGTTTGTGGGGGCGCTGCGGGCCGCAGCCCGAGGTGGCGGGCATGCCGCAGCCTCCTTGAAGACTGTAGTCGCTGCGGCCGACGGACCGCTCGTTCCTGCCTTAAATCGGCGGGTTCTTGCCTATCAGCACGCCGCCGATCGCGATAACACCGACTTGGCGGTCTTCGCGCGCGACCAGTTCTTTCTTATGGTAAGCGCGCTCGGCGCGCTTACGCTCTTTATCTTTATGCCCCTCTGGCGACTTATGCGCGCCGAGATCCGCAAGATGAATGATCTGATTGCCTACAATCGCACCTTGTTTGAGGCGGCCCCCGATGGCATCGTTGTAATCGATGAAGGAGGTATCATTGAGGCGTTCAACCCGGCCGCCGAGGTCTTGTTTGGGAGGGCCGCCGAGGATGTCCGGGGCCAGTGTATCGAGCTATTGATGCCGGAGCCTGACCGCAGTCAGCACGCGGGGTATCTCCGGAGGCATCTTGAGACAGGGGAGCGGCGTATTATCGGCCAGCTGCGCGAGGTGACCGCTGTGCGCCAGGACGGAACCCTATTTCCGGTCGAGCTCTCGGTCGGCTCGATTGATGGCGGAAGGCGGCGGTTCGTAGGGCTGCTGCGCGATCTCACCGCACGAAACGCGGCGGAGCGCGCGCTCGAGCTCGTGCACCAGCGCTACCAGGCCCTTGTCGCTAACATAAGCGCCGGAATCTTTCGAGTCGAGGCCGCCAACCCCGCGCGTTTTGTCGAGGTGAATCCCGCGATGCTCACTTTGTTTGACGCACCCGAGCGTGAGGCGTTGTTGGCGCAGCCATTGGCTACGCTTTTTGTACGGGACGAGGATCGCGTGATATTTTCTGAGCAGTGGGATCCGGTGACCTTGGGGGCGGATCGCGAAGTCCTGCTGCGCACCCTTCAGGGGCGCGAGTTCTGGGCGCTTTTGAGCGCCGTGCGTAAACGCGATGCAGGCCAAGTCTATTTCGACGGATTTATGGAGGACGTGACCGAGCGTCGCAAGGCGGCCGAGGCGCTGTCGGCGCTGAATCGGGATTTGCGACAGAGGATTATCGATCTCGATGTGGCTAACAAGGAGCTGGAAGCATTTAGTTACTCGGTTTCTCACGATCTGCGCGCACCGCTCCGAAGCATCGATGGGTTCAGTCAGGCTTTGCTTGAGGATTACGCCGACCTGGTAGATGCAACCGGCCGGGATTATCTCTCCCGCGTGCGCGCCGCGAGCCAGAAGATGGCGCAATTGATCGATGACATTCTACAGCTTTCACGGGTGAGTCGCGCTCGACTCGTGCGTTCTCCCGTGGATCTGAGCGCCATGGCCTACGAGATCGCCGATACTTTGACGGCGGGCAAGACTCACCGCGACGTAGAGTGGCGTATCGAGGCGGGCCTCGGCGTGATGGCTGATGCCGTCTTGATACGTCAAGTGCTGACCAACCTTTTGGCGAATGCCTGGAAGTTTACGTCGAAGCGTACCGATGCGGTCATAGAAGTCGGCCAAGTGTCCAGGGAAGGCGTCCGTGAGATTTTTGTGCGTGACAACGGTGCGGGGTTCGATATGACATATGCGGATCGCCTTTTCGGCGTGTTTCAGCGCCTGCACGCGAGCCATGATTTTGAGGGGACGGGCATCGGTCTGGCAATCGTCCAAAGGATCGTGCGGCGCCACGGCGGTGATGTGCGCGCCCACGGCGAGGTCGGTAAGGGCGCCCGTTTTTCCTTTACGATACCCAACGAGGGGGATTTTGATGCTTCCCGTACCTGAACGCTGCATCCTGTTGGTCGAAGACAATCCTGATGATGAAATGTTGACGCGCCGCGCCTTTGCAAAGAATAACATCACAAACCCAGTCGTTATTGCCCATGATGGCGCCGAGGCTCTCGAATATCTTTTCGACGAGAAGACCAACGCGGAAGGGGGCCAGGGCCTTCCGATATTGACGCTGCTTGACCTAAAGCTTCCTAAAGTCGATGGGCTAACCGTCCTGCGTCGATTGCGGGCGGACCCACGCACTAGGCTATTGCCAGTCGTGATCCTCACTTCGTCCGCGGAGCAGCAGGATCTGATCGAAGGTTACGGACTCGGCGCCAACAGCTATATTCGTAAGCCGGTCGATTTTGCCCAGTTTATGGAGGCGGTGCGTCAGTTGGGTCTGTATTGGCTGGTTTTGAACTCGGCCCCGCCGATGCACGGGTAGGACGAGACTATGGACGCACCTCTTCGAGTGTTGCTGGCGGAGGACGTCGAGGATGACGAGGCGCTGGTGCGCCGCGCCCTCGAAAAAGGAGGCTTGTCGGCAATCATCGAGCGGGTCGCGTCGCGGCAAGCCCTTGCCTATGCTCTCGACAACGGTGCGTATGATATTGTCTTGTCCGATTATTCGATGCCCGAGTTAAGCCCCCACGATGTCCTCGCGGCGCTCGCCGAGCGTAAGATAGACATTCCTCTCATACTTGTGACAGGCACAATTGGTGAGAGTCGCGCTGCCTCCATAATGCGCGCGGGCGCCCATGACTTTATCCTTAAAGAAGACCTTTCGCGACTTGTGCCCGCAATGCAAAGAGAGCTGCGGGAGGCGGAGGGACGTCGCGCGCGGCGAGCCCTGGAAAATGAGAGACGCAAGCTTTCGAGAGTGGTTTCACAGACCGCGGACGCCGTGTTGCTGACCGATCGGGCAGGGCGCATAGAATACGCGAACCCCGCGGCGAGTCGGCAGACCGGCTATAGCGAATCCGAGCTCGTGGGGGCGACACCGGCGATCTTTCGTTCGGGTCTTCATGATGGATCGTTTTATAAAGATCTTTGGAGCACGCTGCTTGCAGGTCAGGAATTCCGTGCGGTTTTTACCAACAAGCGCAAGAACGGCGAGCATTATTTCGAGGCGAAGACGCTCACGCCCTTCAAAGATGAGGCGGGTACTATCGTAGGCTTCATTTCTACAGGACGCGACGTAAGCGAGCTTGTGCGTGTACGCGAGGATCTCGAGCGCTCGCTTTCGATTCTGCGGGCGACCCTCGAATCGACGGCCGATGCTATTGTGGTTACGGACCTTCAACAGAATATCGTTCACTTCAATAAGCAGTATTGTGATCTATGGGGGTGGCCCGGTGTTCCGGGACGGTCTTGGGCGGAACGGGAGAAGGTGATAATGGCACTTGTGTGTGAGCCCAAGTCGCAGTCGGAGGTCATCCGCCACCTCTACGAGCAGCCCGGGGAAACGCGGTCGGCGGTATGGACTTTACAGGACGGACGCGCGATCGAGTACTATTCGCAACCACAGAGGCACGGTGAGCAGGTAATAGGGCGCGTCTGGAGTTTTCGGGATGTGACCGAGCGCGTACGTAACGAACGGCGCCTCGTTTATTTGGCTTACCACGACTCTCTGACGGATCTGCCCAATCGTCAGTTCCTGGAAGAGCATCTCAAGGAGTGGTTTGCGAGGGCGCACGGGAATTGCGCTTACGTGGTGGTGGTGCTTCTGGGCATTGATCGGTTCAGTCTCATAAACGAGACGCTGGGCCATCGGGCGGGCGAGGAAATCCTGAAGACGGCGGCCACCCGCTTGGCGAGGGGGCTTCCGGAGTCGACGATTTTGGCGCGTACCGGTGGCAGTGAGTTCGTTGTCGTACAGGAGGTGGCGAGCGCCGACGAAGGGAAGGAACTCGCTGCGACCCTGCGCGCTGCAGTAGGCGAGCCGCTCATGGTCCAGGGCAAGGAGTTGTTCTTGACCGCAAGCGTGGGGGTCGGACTGTATCCCGATGACTCCACCGACCCCTATGCGCTCTTGCAGCACGCCGATAGCGCCATGGCGCGCGCACTTAGTGATGGCGGGGATATGGTTGCGCGCTATCGGCCACACATGTCATCAGACGCGGCGGAGCGGCTCGCGACCGAGCATGCCCTGCATCGGGGGCTGGCGCAGAACGAGTTTGTGCTCCATTACCAGCCCCAGGTCTGCCTCAAGACGGGGCGCGTAGTCGGCGTCGAGGCGCTCATCCGCTGGCAGGATCCGGAATTAGGCCTCATACCGCCCGGTCGGTTCATCGGCATAGCGGAAGACACAGGTCTCATCGTTCCGATCACCGAATGGGTGCTGGCCACCGCCTGCGCGCAGGCGGTGAGCTGGCGCCGACAAGGGCTGCCCGAAATGGCGATGGCGGTCAATATCTCCGCGCGCCTCTTTAATTTTGGCGACCTCCTCCAGGTCGTGGATCGCGCCCTTGAGGCCACAGGACTTGGGGCGCAGGTTTTGGAGATCGAGATTACCGAGGGCGTGATCATGCGGGATCTCACCCACACGGTCGAGGTTTTGGGGGAACTCCGTCGGCGAGGCGTCCGCTCCAGTGTCGACGATTTTGGCACCGGTTACTGTGCGCTCGGCTACTTGCGCGAATTCCCTCTCGACGTCCTGAAGATCGATCGGTCCTTCGTGCAGCGGCTCGGGAGTGATCCTCGTGACGAAGTCGTGACCCAGACGATCATTCAATTGGCCCACACCTTTTCGCTATCGGTCGTGGCCGAAGGCGCCGAGACCGTCGCGCAGGTGCGCCGGCTCATGGCCCTCGACTGTGATGTTCTTCAGGGATATTACTTTTCTCGCCCCGTGCCGGCGGAGGAGTGTGGGCAGCTTCTGGCGCGCGGGAGACCCTTCGCGCCGCCCACGGGCGACACGGCGCCGTAAATGGGACGGAACCCCAGCCTAGCCGCGCGTCAACTAAGGCCAAAAGCGATACCGGGCGCCGCATATTGACCCGGACGATACGAGCCTCGCGGCCGCACAGAGATCGTTAGCCACGACCCCAATGGGGGCCGCAGGCTGGGGCGGTACCCTTTTCGGAGTTCTTTCCTTTATCGCCCCGCGGCTCCTATGATAGCCTGAGTAGCAAATCCCATTGTCCAGTACCTCTTTTCCCTGATCGATGCGCCATGGCGCGGCACCGAATTGACGAGGATAGCTTGCCCTACATATTTGGTTACCTGAGCTTGATCAACTCCGATTCTGTCCGCTTTAGCACGCAGGATACGGCTCAAAACCTGCTCGTCCCCGCCCGGTTGAGCGGTTATCGCCGAGTCTGGACAAGCTATCGACACCCCACGCTCCAATCACCAAAGCATTATATTTATCTCAACACCTTGGAGGACGTCAGATGTTTTTCCTGGGCGACTCTCGCACCTGCACCAGGCTTCGTCAACGGGGTTTGCTTTGAGATAGACGCCAACGACATCGTGCATGTCGACAGTAGGGAGGTCGGCTACACGCGCACCGAGATCACCGAAAGCCTTAAACCCTATCAAGGCTTCCACTTGAAGTCGGGCGAACCCGTATATACATACTTGTCCCCACCGGGTCGTTTGAACCTGCTGTACCCCAAGACAGTTCCTCATATCAGCGCGGACTACATAAATATGGGATTCCTTGGCGCCCTTTTTGTCGATACTTTGGCCCCGGGATTCTATAACGACTACACCGCCACCACTGATCCCGTAGAGGCGGCTATAAGCGATATTCGCCAGGTGTTTTGGGGGGACGACGGTCGCAGACTTTATCTGCTCGATGAAAAGGATTCCTCTGTCATCTTGCTACATGATTTTGGTCATGCGGTGTTTTTGGCGCACAGCGGGAACGATATCCATCTGGGCCGGAACAGTACCCCAAGTCTCGCTGCGCAAGATTTACGGGCCGTAGCCAAGGACCCTCACTCTCCTTATTATGAGTGCATGCATTGCCACGAGGAAGAGATAGGGCGCCGCCTTGCAAGCCCCGATCCGTGGACATCGGTTTACTTACTAAAAAATCCCGCCCTGACCACCGAGCATGCAGCCCAGATCCGGCGATCTGGCCACTTCCTCGCCCGATTGATACTGAATTACGCAACATGATTAGGGCGATCCGAAAGAAGCTCATAAAAGTGTCGCTTTCCTGGCAAATCCTCCTTTACATAGGCGCGCTCTTTTTCCTGACGTCGTGCCTAAGCGTCGTTCTATCTACCAGCCATAATTTATCCGTAGAGCAGGCCGCTTCTTACCTCGTGTTCTCTTTTCGGCCTGGCAATATTCATGTACCGCGTTCCGACGCTGTACTAAAATGGCTATTCGACGTTTTCGTGATATTTATAACGGCCATATGGCAGGCGATATTTATATTTCGCCTTATGTTTTCCGAGAACTCCCTTCGGTTCTCGAAGAAAATAGCGTTTTACGACTACAAATGCCTTAAAGGTGGAAGTTCCCGCGAAGATCGCCCCTATCTGGTCTTCCGTATATTAAATGACGAAGATGCAGCGATATTTGACATAGACATACAGGTGATCCTTAAATACTTTGATAAGCAATCATCTACAATACAACACTATTCTCTGAAGGTCAGGAATGCCAAAAGGGCCGTCTTGGAACCCGGTAATCCCTTTCGTATTTACATCGACGTAGGCCTTATAGAGGAGGCAGTTGACACAAAATATCTCATCCACAAAGGGGAAGTGGAACGTGATAGTGACAAGGACACGCAAACTATAGATCTACTAGAGGAAGGCGATGACGCGAGCACGGGCCAAAATGTATTGGTTATCATAAAGTCGTATGATGCCACGCTGGATAAGCGTTCTATAACGACCCATGAGTACGAATTTAGCAAGAGGGATGTGGCCATCGGACGGTTTGAGAACATCCGTAGCATTGCGGAATGTCAGGCGGCTGGGCGGTCAGGGCTGAAGTTAAAAAAAGGTTGGCGCGACTTTTACCCATCGGAGATCGATGCGCACTTTGATAAAATTGTCCCTTGCGAAGGGCAGGGCGTTTAAGGGTATGGCCGAAGAGGCAGGGCACATGATTGGCACGTTAAGGATGCGCTAGACCAGGATGACTATAAGGCGCGCATCGCTTAAGGCGCGGAATGACAGTGTTTTAGCGCCGCACGTTCGCCTGGCGGGGGCTTATTGCTTTTCCGTCTGTTGCCAGTCTGACCTTGCCCCACTTTCACAGACACCTCCGGTTCAGGGATAATTACCCTATCGGAGGTTTATATGAGTCGGAAACAGAAGCCACAGAATCACCAAAAAGCGATCTATACGACGGAGTATCGCAC
>NZ_JBTRWP010000072.1:0-11881 GCF_054609335.1 Acidiferrobacter sp.
ACTGAACTGGTCCAAAAGCTCTTGGGATTACCGGCGCCGTGGCGAGTGACGGCAGTGGTGGTGCAAGTTGCCTCAGGCGATACGTGGCTTTAAGTGAGATACCGGTGCGCGTGGGGTGGCCGCTAGACGTGCCGCTACACTGCCCTGAATGTGAGGCCGTGGTACCCGGTTAACGATCCGTCCGCGACCGGGCGTCCTCTGAACGACGCCATGGAAGACCTTCATCGAGGCTGACGTCCCGCGGGTCAACTGTCTGAAGTGTGGGGTCAAACAGATCCCGGTCGTCTGGGCCGAGGACGGGAGTCGTTTTACCGAACTCTTTGAAGCCTATGCCATTCAGGTGTTGCAGGCGGTGCAAAGCCCGGTGCAAGCCCAGTGGCTGACGGCGCTCTCTTGGGACCCAGCAGACCGGGTCATGGGCCGTAGGCCATATGGCCTACAATGTGCGGCCCACAATGTGGAACGGGCGGTGACCCGCGGCGTGGCCCGCCGATCGTTGGAAGGGTTGCGCTTGCTCTGCACGCAAGGCGACGCTGGCCTCGATGAGAAGAGCTTCGGCAAGGGTCATGATTATGTTTCGGTGCTGCACGACCTCGAGGGGCGACGAGTCCTTGAGGTCGTGCCCGAACGCACCCGGGAGGCTGCCAATACGCTTTGGACCGCGATCCTTAAGCCCCAGCGCCACGCGATCGATGCCGTGGCCATGGATATGTGGGTGCCTTATCTTGAAGCCACCCGCGTAGCGGCTCCGCAAGCCCTGATCGTACATGACAAGTTCCCCTGCGCGAAGGAATTGAACAAGGCGGTTGACTTAGTACGTCGGCGCGAGCACCGAGAACTCCAAGCCCAGGGCGAGGAGACGCTTACGAAGACACGATATCTTGGGCTGAAGAACCCATGGAACTGGACAGATCGCCAACGTGAGCGCTTCCAGACGCTCAAAGTCGATGCGCTGAAAGTGGGCCGTGCCTGGGCGATCAAGGAGGCGTTTGCCGACTTCTGGGATTACCGGTATACCGGATCGGCCCACAAGTTTTTCGACCGCGGGTTTCTGGGCGACTCACTCGCGACACCCGCCCATCATGGCCGCCGCGAAGACCCTCAAACGCCATCTGCCGGGGCTACTCGCCACCACGAAACATCGCACACCCGTGCCGCCGCAGAGGGCATGAACGCCCAGATCCAGCTCCTCAAAGCCAACGCCCGCGGCTATCGGAATTTCACCCAATATCGCATCGCGATTTTCTTTCCTTGCGGGAAGCTTGACCTTTATCCAGCAGGGCGTCCGTCATGAGACTTTTATGGGCTACCCACACGAAACCCGGAAGAGCCGTTTTTTTGGAGATCCCCATCAGATAGCGCAAACAACCGCCTGTACTCATCCAAAGAACGTCCGAAGGGGACCACCTTATCGAGTTGCACCGTCATAGCGTCCCCAGGTCTCTTGTTATCACTTCTCCGGGCTCCGGCAACAAGCGGTTATCTCAATCAATGCTCGTAACGCATGCGAGCGTAGCGCCTTCTGTTGCCCTCCAAGCTACGGTACGGGCCCGTCCCAGTATTTTAGTGTCTTACGCCGCGCCTTTTTGCGCTTCCATCTCGATCGCTTTTTGCTCGGACCTTTGCTGCCACCATGCGGTCCTTGCCGCAAGAAACGCCCTGACGACCTTCGCGTTTTCTCTTTTACGTACGGGGACCACTGCCAGAAAGTTGGCGCATGCGCATTCTATCAAGGACGCCACGTTTGGGTGTTCTAGTCGCATCTGGCATGTCTGTGCGTGTCCCTTCGCACGAGCCTCGAACTGCTTCATGGACGCGAAATCGTTCGCCTTTAGAGCCCCGCTTTAGACATGGGGACGTTTAGTGCAGCGTTCGCGGGATGCTCAACGTGAACGCCGGGATGTCCGCGTCGAAGCAAGTGCCATCGTCCGCCACCATTTGGTAGCTACCACGCATGCTCCCAACAGGGGTTTCTATCATCGCGCCGCTGGTGTACTCGAAGCTCATGCCGGGTTCCAGGTAGGGTTGTTCTCCGACCACGCCGTCGCCGCGCACTTCCTGAACCTTGTTATTGGCATCGGTAATGATCCAATGGCGGGTCAGCAGCCGGGCCGGCACGGTCCCCGTATTGGTGATCGTAATCGTGTACGCGAACACGTAGCGGTTGGCCTCGGGGGCCGATTGATTGTCCAGGTAGGCGGTTTTTACGCCGACTTCGATACGATGCGCGTATTTGCTCATGTCCAAACCTCAAGCCCCACGGCTGTCGCAGGGTATCGAAAAAAAACGGGAATCCTCGAGTCGCAAGGCTGTAAGCGTGCCTCCCCACAGGCACCCGCTGTCGAGGCAGATGGCGTTTCCAAAGGTGCGACGGCCCAGGCTCGACCAGTGCCCAAACAGGATACGCGTTCCCTGGCTTAGGCGGTTCGGTACCTCAAACCATGGGACGAGCCCGGGGGTCTGGGTTCCTAGGGGACCCTTGTTGCGCATATCGAGCCGCCCCCGTGGGTCGCAATAGCGGATGCGGGTCAGCGCGTTCGCTATGAAACGAAGCCGATCGGGACCTGTAAGCGTAGGACTCCAGAGGTCGGGAAGGGGGCCGTAGAGGCTCTCCAGCGCGCGACATAGGTCAGGCCCTCGGAGCACGTCTTCGAGTTCGGACGCCCGAGCCCGCGCCTCGTGGATATCCCACTGGGCGGGGAGGCCCGCGTGCACCATGGCCACGTCATGTCCTGCGTCATAATACAGGAGCGGTTGCTTTCTTAGCCAGTCAAGCAGCTCCACGCGGTCCGACGCCTGCAGTATCGTTGCCAGCGTGTCGTCTTCGCCGACACGCCGCACGCCGCACGCGACCCCCAGCAGGTGGAGGTCGTGGTTGCCGAGCACGACCACGGGATCCGTCAGGGTGCGCAGAAACCTCAGTGTCTCCAGGGAATCTGGGCCGCGATTGACGAGGTCGCCCGTGAACCACAAACGATCCACGCCGTCTTGGTAGCGGATGTGGCCGAGAAGGGCCTTGAGGGACCGCAAGCAGCCCTGCAGGTCGCCTATCGCGAAGGTGGCCACGGGGTACTCTTCAGAAAGGATTGGGTGGCTCGTACGAGCGCGCTTGTGATGCCGGGCTCGCTCGCGGAGTGGGCGGCGTCGGGCACGACCTGCATCGTCGCCTCGGGCCATGCCCGATGGAGGTCCCAGGCGCTGCGCATGGGACAGATGAGGTCGTACCGCCCCTGCACGATAATCCCGGGGATCCCCTTCAGGCGATGGGCATCCGCAAGGATCTGATCCTGGCGCAGGAAGGCGTCGTGCAAAAAATAATGGCATTCTATGCGCGCCAAGGACAACGCCGTGTCGCTGCGGCCGAAGAAGTCGACGACGTCCTTTTTGGGGCTCAGGTTGGCGGTGCGCCCCTCCCACAAGGACCAGGCGCGGGCGCTACGCCGGCGCTCGTCTTCATCGGGGCCGGTCAGCCGCCGATGGTAGGCGCCGACCATGTCCTCTCGTTCGGTCTCCGGAATGGGCGCCACGAAGTCCTCCCAGTAGTCGGGGTAGACCCAGCTCGCCCCCTCCTGATAGAACCAGCGGATCTCCGCGCTCCGACACAAGAAGATGCCGCGCAGGATGAGCCCCAGGACCCTCTCCCGATGGGTTTCGGCGTATACGAGCGCAAGCGTCGCGCCCCACGAGCCGCCGAACACGACCCAGCGGTCGATGCCCAGATGCGTCCGTATGACTTCGATGTCATCCACGAGACCTTGGGTTGTGTTGCCGGCGAGCTCCGCGTGCGGTGTCGACCGCCCGGCGCCCCGCTGATCGAAGAGGATGATGCGGTAGCGTTTGGAGTCGAAGAATCGGCGATGGTAGGGCTCGCAGCCCGCGCCCGGCCCGCCATGCAGGAACACGATCGGTAGACCCTCGCGATGACCGCACTCCTCAACGTGGAGGACATGCGGAGGCGCCACCGCGATGCGGTGTTCCGCGTAGGGCTCGATGGGCGGATAGAGTGTGAGCATGCAAGTTCACAGTATACCGACCTCGCGGCGGCACGCGAAGCGATGCTGGTCTTGCTCGCGGTCGACGTGTATCCTTGCGCGTTCCCATGTCCTCCCATGCGATAGAGATTGCCCGGCGGCGAACCTTTGCGATCGTCTCGCATCCCGATGCCGGAAAGACGACCCTGACCGAGAAGCTGCTGCTCTTCGGGGGGGCCATCGTGCTTGCGGGCGCCGTCAAGGGGCGCAAGGCGGCTCGCCACGCCACCTCGGACTGGATGGCGCTCGAGCGCGAGCGCGGCATCTCCGTGACTTCGTCTGTGATGCAATTCCCCTACGGCGGCGCGGTGGTCAATCTCCTCGATACGCCTGGTCACCAGGATTTCTCGGAGGACACCTATCGGACGCTGACTGCGGTCGACTCCGTGCTCATGGTGATAGACGCGGCCAAGGGGGTCGAGGCGCAGACCGTGAAGCTCCTCGAGGTCTGTCGCATGCGCAACACGCCCATCATCACCTTCGTGAACAAACTGGATCGTGAGGGCCGCGAGCCGCTCGAGTTGTTGGACGAGATCGAGCGCGTGTTGGATATCAGCTGCGCTCCGGTCACTTGGCCGCTTGGGATGGGCCAGCGTTTCCGTGGTATCTGCCGGCTCGCGCAGTCCGAGGCGCGGTTGTTGCCGCAGGGTCGCAGCGAACGCATCCGCGAGGAGCGTGTGCTCGGCTTGGACGATCCCGAACTGGAGATCCTTTTGGGCGACGAGTATGGGCGCATTCTCCAGGAGATCGAGCTCGTGCGCGGGGCCGCGCCCGACGTGGATGTCGATGCTTATCGCGCCGCGCGCCAGTCTCCTGTGTTCTTCGGGTCGGCGCTCAATAACTTCGGTGTGCAGGACCTGCTCGACGCCTTCATCGCGCTCGCCCCACCGCCCTTGCCACGGCCCACCCTAAGCCGCGTGGTCGCGCCCGGCGAGGAGGCGTTTTCGGGTTTCGTTTTCAAGATCCAGGCGAACATGGACCCACAGCATCGCGACCGCATGGCCTTTATCCGCATCTGCTCGGGCCGCTATCGGCGCGGCATGCGTCTTTATCATGTGCGGGAAGGACGCGAGATCAATGCCGCCAATGCCCTGACCTTTCTTGCCAATGAGCGGTCCATGGCCGACGAGGCATACGCCGGCGACATTCTGGGTTTACCCAATCACGGCACGATCCGTATCGGGGACACCTTCACGACGGGCGAGGATCTGCGCTTCACCGGCGTGCCCAACTTCGCGCCCGAGCTCTTCCGGCGTGTGGTCTTGCGGGATCCCCTGAAGAGCAAGGCATTGTCGCGAGGGTTGGAGCAGCTCACCGAAGAGGGGGCGACCCAGCTCTTTCGGCCGCTCGCAAGTCATGAGATGATCTTGGGTGCGCTTGGCGCCCTGCAGTTCGAGGTCGTGACCTACAGGCTGCGCAACGAGTATGGGGTGGAGGCGGATTTCGAACCCGCGCCGGTGGTCGCCGCGCGCTGGATCGAGGCCGACACGGGTACGCTCGATGATATGTACAAGCGGCTCGCGGGCTATCTGGCGCGAGACGCCGACGGCGCGCTCGCCTATCTGGCACCGTCGCGCTCGCACCTCGATCTCACCGCGGAGCGCTTCCCGAAGGCCCGCTTCCACGCCATCCGCGAACAGGCCGCTTAGCTGCGCTGGGCGCGCTTGCGGTCATTCTCCTTCAGGTAGCGCTTGCGCAGCCGGATATGATGCGGTGTCACCTCGACCAACTCGTCGTCATCGATGAACTCGATCGCGCGTTCCAGGGTCAGCTGGATCGGCGGGGTCAGCAGGATATTCTCATCGGAGCCCGAGGCGCGCATATTGGTCAGCTGTTTGCCGCGCAACGGGTTCACCACGAGGTCGTTGTCGCGCGAGTGGATGCCGATGATCATCCCTTCGTAGAGGTCCTCACCCGGTCCCACGAAAAGCCGTCCGCGCTCCTGCAGGCTAAAGAGCGCATAGGCAACGCTTTTGCCGGCGCCATTGGCGATCAATACGCCGTTCACGCGTCCACCCATGTCACCCTTTTTCACGGGGCCATAGTGATCGAAGACGTGATGCATAAGGCCGGTACCCGACGTCAGGCTCAAGAACTCCGTTTGGAAGCCGATGAGGCCGCGTGACGGAATGACGTATTCCAGGCGGATACGGCCGCTCGCGTCAGGCTCCATGCCGATGAGGTCGCCACGGCGATTCCCGAGCCGCTCGATCATGACGCCCTGATGGGCCTGTTCCACGTCCAGGGTCAGGGCCTCAAACGGCTCATGGACCTCACCGTCCACGATCTTGGTGATGACCTGTGGGCGCGACACGGCAAGCTCATAGCCTTCGCGCCGCATCGTCTCAATCAGGATGCCGAGATGCAGCTCGCCGCGCCCCGAGACCTTGAACTTGTCGGCATCGGCCGTATCTTCGACGCGCAAGGCGACATTGTGAATGAGTTCGCGCTCCAGGCGCTCACGCAGCTGGCGGCTTGTCACGAACTTGCCGTCTTGGCCTACGAAGGGGGAGGTATTGATCTCGAAGGTCATGCTGACGGTGGGTTCATCCACCGTCAGGGGCGGTAGTGCCTCAGGGCGGCTCGGGTCGCAAAGCGTATCCGAGATGTAGACGGGGTCGATCCCCGCGACCGCCACGATGTCACCGGCCGAGGCTTCCTTGACCTCCGTGCGTTCGAGGCCGAGGAAGCCCAGGACCTGCAGGATCTTGCCGTCGCGGCGCTTGCCCTCGCGATCGATGACCGCGACCGCTTGGTTGGTCCGCACGGTCCCGCGCTTTATGCGGCCGGTCGCAATGGCGCCGACGTAGCTCGAGTACGCGAGGCTCGATATCTGCATCTGGAACGGGCCGTCGGGGTCGACATCGGGCGGCGGCGTATGGCGAAGTATGGCCTCGAAGAGCGGTGTCATGTCGCCCTCCCGGACGTCCGGCGCGAGGCCCGCGTAGCCGTACAGGGCCGAGGTGTATACGACCGGGAAGTCGAGCTGCTCTTCAGTGGCCCCGAGCTTGTCAAAGAGGTCGAAAGTCTGGTCCAGGACCCAATTCACGCGCGCCCCCGGCCGGTCGACCTTGTTGATGACGACGATGGGTCGCAACCCTAAGGCGAAGGCCTTGCGCGTCACGAAGCGCGTCTGGGGCATGGGTCCATCGACGGCGTCCACGAGCAGAAGCACGGAGTCCACCATGGACAGGACGCGCTCCACTTCTCCGCCAAAGTCCGCGTGTCCGGGTGTATCGACGATATTGATGCGATGATCGCGCCAACGAATCGCCGTGTTTTTGGCGAGGATCGTGATGCCGCGTTCGCGCTCCAGGTCGTTCGAATCCATGACGCGGCTGCTGATGGTCGCCCGGCTCTCGAATGTGCCGGACTGTTTCAGCAGTTCATCGACCAGCGTGGTCTTGCCATGGTCGACGTGGGCGATAATCGCAATATTCCGAAGATTTTGGGTTGTCATAGGGACGCAGGGGGAAAGGGGCGCGCAGTATACAGGCAACACGCGAGGTGATGCTATAGGGGCGACGCTCGGTTGGGTGTCGGACCGGCGCATTGTACTGGCCTCCCCGGTCCAGGGGAAGGGCGTGGCATGAAAACTCTTTTAGCGCCGCGCCAGCAGCGCGCCCACGACCGTTCCGAGCACCGCCCCCAGGATGAGACCGGCGGCCATTTCATTGAAGGAGCGCTGGGCAAGCGGGATCAACAGCCGGTTCATGCCGTGCAGGTTGGATCCGCGCGTGAACACGATCGACAATGGCAGTTGCTCCCCAAAAACGTCGGATGGCCGCAGCAGGAAGCCCGTCAGCGCGCCGGCCGCCGCGAACAGTACCGCAAGGGGTGTCACAAGTTTCACGTCATCTACTCCGCTGGGGTGGCACCAGAGTACAGCATTGAGCGCGGATGAAGGCAAGGCATCCGCTCTTGACAGCTACAGACCGGTTGGTATGATAGATCTCATGACGACTGCACATCCCCCTGACGAAACACGCGGCCGGCTGTTGCAAGCGGCCTTCGCGGAAATCTATCGCCACGGCTTCCAGGCTGCGGGCCTCGCGGCGATCCTGCAGGATACGGGGCTGACGAAGGGCGCGCTCTACCACTATTTCCCAAGCAAGCACGCCCTAGGTCTCGCGGTGATCGACGAGGTGATCCAGGAGCGGCTCGCCGGTCGCGTGTTTCGGCCCCTTGAGGAGGCCGAAGACCCATTTGCCACCCTGCTCGCCCTCCTGGAGCAGAGGGCGCGGGGCGTGGATGATGACACCGTCCAGTGGGGTTGCCCGCTGAACAATCTGGTCCAGGAGATGAGCCCCATCGATCCGGATTTCCGCGAACACCTCTCGGTCCTTCTGACGCGCTGGCAAGGCGTACTGCAGGCCGCCCTTGCGAGGGCCAAGGCGCAGGGGCGGATTCGCGCAGACATCGATTGCGAGGCCGCATCGCTCTTTGTGTTGGCGGCCTGGGAGGGTTGCTGGGGCATTGCCAAGAATCGCCAGTCGGGGCCGGTCTTTCGCCGATGCCTGCGCGAGCTGCGCGACTATGTGCGTGGCTTGGCTTGAGGCGAGCCACCCCCTCTCATAGGTTTCCCTTACTCTTCAAAAAGGAGGTCATATCATGACATTGCTGGCAACCGAGACACCCGATGCGACGAGCGGGGCCGTCGCCGAGACCTACCGGGAGATCTCTCATCTCTTCGGCCGCGTCCCTAACGCCCTCCAGATCTATAGCGCAAGCCCCGAGTTGCTCGCTCAGCAGTGGGAGGCCGTGCGCTATTACCGCAGCCATCCCACGCTCTCCGCGGCTTTGCTCGCCTCGATCCGCATGCTGGTGTCGAAGAACAACGACTGCGCCTATTGCGTGGGTTTTAACGAAGGGCTCTTAGTCAACATGTGCGGGCAGACACTCGAGCAGGTCGCGGCGACCAAGGCCGACCCCGAGGCGACACCGCTTGCGCCCAAAGACAAGGCGATGCTGCTGTTCGTTCTAAAGGCGACCGTGACGCCGCACGCCGTGGGCAAACCGGATCTGGATCGCTTACGCGCCCTCGGATGGACCGATCGCGATCTGCTCGATGCTGTGGCGCACGGCGCACGCAATACCGCCGTCGATATCATCTTCAATACCTTCAAAATCGAGCGGGATTTCTGATGGCGGATATTGCTCGACCGCTTGCCTCGAGCCCTCGCCCATCGCGATGGAGAGCCTTCGCACCAAAAGGGTGGATGGCCAACAGGCTTCGGCAATCACCACGACATAACGGCGGGGCGGGCGGACGAGCGAATGAGGCCTGCATGTCTTTTGATGGAGCGGTCCCGTTGGACCTTTCAGTCGGGTGACGAGATCCTTTCGTCACCCCGGCCGTCGCCCGGACTCCGGGCTTAGGCCAGCAATTTTGCGAGCACCGCCATCGTCAACGCGAGATTGAATCCTACCATCCCGCGCAGCAGGGAGATCTGGGCATTTGTTGCTTGTAGAGCGTGCCATATGTTCGCCATATCCCGGCGCACGTCTGTGAATTCCCGCGCCACCGCGTCTTTGACCTCGCTCGCCGCCTCGACCACGTCGAGTTTGGTCGCGGTTAGGCTGCTCACGGCGTCGTAAAGGGCGCTTGCCTGCGTCTCCGCCTGCTCTTGGGTGAATCCGACACCCCGCAGCTTTTTCGCGTACGTCAATGTATCGAGCATTTCCCGACTCATTGTGTGGATGCTCCGTCAGTGTAGCGCGCGCCGTTCGTCGCCACAAACAAGAAGGGGTCGCAAGGCCCCGATCCTTCAGTGCACGGCGCTAACAGGCTACCGGGCTCTCCCGTCGGGAGGAATCCGGTATTTTGCGGGGTATGATAAGGCCCCGCGTCCTCACCGACCGGTGCCATCCCAACTGTGTCGTTACGGTCGGTTGTGTCCGCCAATCAGGTGTGGCTTTGGGATCTCGACTACCGTGCCGTGGCGCACGGTGCATGCATACCGCCGTCGATATCCTCTTCAGCACCTTCAAAATCGAGCGGGATTTCTGATCGAACCCACAAGCTTTGCTTCTGGTCCTATATTATATGGGCGACTCGGCGCCTGGAGCGCTGTCCCTTGTAAGCCGTTGCGATCACTCCGTCTTCGTGGTCGCCACGCAGGCTGCGCGATCTTTCCTCGGAATTATGGGCCGAGTGAGCCCCCTCACAGGCCCGGGGCCGTATTTCCTCGGCCGTGGGCCCTTTGCGTCTTTGAGGGTCTGCTCTACGCCCAGACGGGCCGGCGCTTCTGCGTGCGGGAGTCCTTCTGTTGGCACCTTATCCTTTGGGTTTTGCAAAAGGGGCGACGGTCCGCGTTGGTCTGGGCCCGGCGCCCAAGGTGCCCGATTCTCTGTGGTTCCCGACCCCCATCCTGCGCCGCAACGCGCCGCCCGGAGGATGGACTCGGACGAGTTTGCGAGATAATATCTCGCAAACAGTCCAAATATGGCCATGTACATCGCGGTTCCCGGCCAAATCCGAGACGGGTAGGTCTTTAGAGGAGCGATCAGGTGATACTCCGCTTCGCGCTCGAAAATTGGATGTCCTTCCGTGACACGGCCAGTTTTTCCATGCTCGCCACTCGCGAGCGGCAGCATAGCGCGAGGGTTCCTAAGGTCGCGAAGTATGGGGCGAAGATCCTTCCTGTCGCGGCGATCTATGGGGGGAATGCCTCCGGGAAGACGAATTTCTTCAAAGCCCTTAGCTTTGCGAAGGGCTTTATTGTCGGGGGGGCGCCGCCCGACGGCCTTATTCCGGTGGAGCCTCATCGCCTAGACCCCCGGGCGGCGGAGCGCCCTTCGTGTTTCACGCTCGAGATCTTGATCGGCGAGATCGTCTACGAACTCTATTTTTCAGTCACCCGCAGGGCCGTTCTTGAGGAACGGCTTACCGAGATCGGTAGTGGCGTTAGAGACAAAGTTCTTTACGAACGTCGCGCGGGGGATATCGTTTTTCATACCTCCCTTAGGCGTGACGCGGCTCTGACGTTTGCCTTTAAGGGGACCGGAGACAATCAGCTCTTTTTAACAAACGCTGTTTCGCAGAAGATCGAGGTCTTCCGCCCCGTCTACGAGTGGTTCAGGAACCAGTTGAGGTTGATCGCCCCGGATGCGCGCTTCGGCGGCAAAGACCCCTTCCTGGATGAAACCCACCCCCAGAATATGGTGATGAATGACGCGCTGGCGCGGCTGGACACGGGCATCGTTCGCTTGGGCGGCGAGGAGATACCACTTGAGGGTATTCACCCAACGATCTCGGAGTGGCTGAAGGCGAATTGGTCGTTAGGCGTGAAGGAGGGCTCGACCGTTCGCGTCCCCGGGGTCCCCGGGCGAGGACGTATTACGCTTACGCGCAAGGACGGTCGACTTGTTGCACGACGGGTTGTTGCTCACCATCGAAGGGCGGACGGGGAGGAGGCCTCGTTCAATATCGAGGAAGAATCGGATGGCTCGCAAAGAGTCATCGAGCTTCTTCCAGCCTTTCTTGATCTCGCCGCACCTTCAGCGCGGCGCGTTTATGTGGTGGATGAGATCGACCGAAGTCTCCATACGTTGCTGACCCAGGAGCTTCTGGAGGGCTATCTAGCGACATGTAGCGCCATAAGTCGTTCGCAGCTTTTGTTCACAACCCACGACGTCCTTCTTATGGATCAGCACTTTTTCCGCCGTGATGAAATGTGGGTGACCGAGCGAGACGCCGAGGGTGGGTCGCGTTTGTTTTCCTTTAGTGACTTCAAAGACGTACGTCACGACAAGGACATTCGTAAGAGCTACCTGCAGGGGCGGCTCGGGGGGATACCGCGGATATTGCTGAAGGGCGCGCCCGGTGCTCGACGCGCGCGGGATAAATG
>NZ_JBTRWP010000073.1:0-11103 GCF_054609335.1 Acidiferrobacter sp.
GGTCACGGAAATATTATGGCACTACAAACGGATCGCGCGAACAGGGTCCTCGAAACATCAACGGCTTAGCGTTGGCGAGAGTGCCGGGAAGGTGTAAATCGGCGTGAAAAATGTTAAAGATGGGTTAAGCGCCTACAACAACGCATTCATACGCGTGATGCTTACTTACGTCATTCCCTTCGGCGTCATCAGCTATTACCCGGGAAGAATGCTTCTCGGTAAATCGGCCATCAGCGCCGGTGCGGTTTTACTAACGCCCGCCATGGCTGTAGTCGTCGCGGCCGTAGCGTATGGGATGTGGAAGGCGGGTCTGGCGCGTTATCAAAGCAGCGGCCACTAGAAGCCTGTAACGAAACGGGGGGCTGGACGGGGGCGAACATTGTGGGCACGGTCAATAGGCAGATCATTCGCGATATATGAGCGTCGATCTATCCAACAAGAGAAACACTGTAATGTCAACCCGAACATCACAAACGTGATAACGGGATGGCATTGAGATGTTCAAGAGACTCGGTCCTAGCACGGTCCAGAGCGCCAGCGGTTCCATCATCGGAATTACCGATCGCTACACCATTGAGTACCGTGAGAACGACGAGATGGCGAAAATCGCGGTGGACCTTGGTATACCGACATTCGGCGTCTACCGCGATACGCTAACCGGCTGGATCCTGGCCGACGTGACAACGCTGCCCATGACGGACACCGACAGGCTGCAGGTCTTGGACAACATCGGCCGGGGGCTTGCGTGTATGGATGTGAAAGTCGAGTGGGTCTATGGTCCGTCTCCGTGAGCCTGTCGGATTTTGAGGGGAGGCGGCGATCCTATGTAATCTGGGTAAACAAGTATAAAGGGGCCATTATCCGAATTGGATAATTGCGTGCCCAATGGGCGACGACCGTTGTCGGTCTCGCGCGTAGAGTTGGTGTCGCAGATTGCGCTCGCTAATCAGTTCCGCCAGCTCCTTCACCCAACCGCCACCGGCCGCCCGGTTTGGTGAGCGCAAGAAATAGAACCGACCGCGGGTCGTCGCCTACGGTCCTCCCGCCATGGCTATGAGACCTTCATGCGTCAAGGCGCAGTCCGCAGGTGCCTGTGATCGCGCCGACGCAGGACATGGTAGACGCTCGGAATAACGATGAGATTCAGTAGCGTCGAAGTCGCGAGACCGCCAAGCACCACAAAGGCAAGCGGCCGCTCGAGTTCCTTACCGACCGGCGATCCCCACAGGAGCGGCAACAACGCCAGGGCGGGCGTGATCGCGGTCATGAGGATCGGCACCAGGCGATCGAGCGTACCCGCCCTCACGACCTCGTCGATCGGCCGGCCCTCGGCCTCGAGGCGGTTGTAGTGGCTTACAAGAATGATACCGTTGCGCGCGGTGATGCCAAAGAGCGCTATGAAGCCGATCATGGCGGCGGTACTGAGCGTCGATCCGGTCAAAAGCAGCGCCACCACGCCACCCACCATGGCCAGTGGCAGATTGACGAGCACGAGCAGGGCGTCGCGCAGCGAGCCGAATGCCTTTTGGAGAAGCAGGGCGGAGAGGATGATGGCGAGCAACCCAAGTCGCCACAGCGTGGCGTTGGCGCGCTGTTGACTGCGAAAGGTCCCGCCGTAGCGCACAAAGTAGGCGCGCGGCAATGGGATCGCCGCGACCCGCCTCTGGACTTCATGGACGACCGCAGACAGCGCCCTGCCCGTCACATCGAAGGTGAGCAGCAGGACGCGATGTCCGTGTGCCCGGCGGATCTCGCAGGGTACCGGGCGCACCCGGACTGACGCCAGCTCCGTAAGCGGCACGACGGCATGTGGGCCGAGGGCCGGGGCGCGCACGGGCAGGTGGCGCAGGTCGCGTGCCGAGCGCCTCGCACCGTGGGCGACCCGCAGGGTGATCGCAAATCGCCGCGGGCCGTGGAGGACGTGACCGATCGGCGTATCGTTCAGGTAGAGATTGACGTTTCGTAGTAACCGCCCCGCGGACACACCGTAATGCGCGTCGCGCCCACGCCGGGGCGTGATTACGATCTGGGGGATACGGATCTGCTGCTCCAGATGGAGATCGACGACCCCCGGAATGGGCGCGATCACCCGGTTTGCGGCCTTGCCGATGCCATAAAGGCGACGCAGGTGCGGCCCGTAGATCTTGACGGCCACGTCCGCCGGTACCCCCGATTCCACATCATTGATGCGATGGGCGATGAATTCGCCCAGGTTGAAGGCCGCGCCGGGAATCGTTGCAAGCTTACGGCGGATCTCGCTGAGCAGGGCATGCGGCGATTGCGGGCCGCGGTGAAAATCGATGCGTAGATCGAATTCTGAGTTGTTCGGGGTATTCGCCCCCGGCGTGAGCGTCCCGGCGCCGGCACGCTGGTCGACCGACACGATCTGCGGGAAGGCTGCGAGGTCGCGCCGAACGACCGCGCCAAGACGCATCGATTCCCGCCAGGGGGTCCCGGGAAGGGTGGTCATGACGAGTATGTAATTGCCCTCATGGAAAGGGGGCAGGAATGAGCGCCCAAGGTGCGCGAGGCTCGCCCCGGCCGCCAGGACCGCAACGAGCGCAAGCACCGCGATGGTCCGCGTCCACGGCAGGATACGTTCCAGGAGGCGCAGGTAATGGCGTTTGAGGAAGCGGACCAGGCCGGTTTCGCGCTCGGCACTGGGCTCCCGCTGGCGGAAGCGACTGAACAGCAATGAACAAAGGGCCGGCACCAGGGTCACCGACACGATGAGCGAGGCGAGCATGGTGGCCAGATACGATATGCCGAGGGGCGAAAAGATCCGCCCAGGTATGCCGCGCATGAAGAAGACCGGTAAAAACACCAGGATGACAATCGCCGTGGCATAGACAATGGAGTTCAATACCTCGCGTATGGCATGGAGGATGAGACTATTGGTTTCCTCGTCGCCCGACCTCTCGCGGGCCAGACGCAGACGGCGGACGATGTTCTCGACGGTAATGATCCCGTTGTCGACCACTTCGCCTATGGCGACTGCGAGTCCCCCGAGCGTCATGGCGTTGACGCCCGCATGAAAGACGTAAAGGATCAAGGCCCCGAGCGCGAACGAGGCCGGCAGGGCGATGAAGGTCGCAAGCGAGGCCCGCCAGTTCGCCAGGAACACGAGCAGCACGAGGATGACGATGAGCGCGCCCTCCCAGAGCGCGGTCCAAAGGTTGTGGATGGCGGCTTTGATGAAGGTCGACTGTCGGAAGATGTGGGTGTTTAGTGTGACGCCGAGCGGGAGCGCTCGCCGCGCCGCGCGCAGGGTATCCAGCACGTGCCGGGTGGTCGTGATGGTGCCGGCGCCGTAAGCCTTGTACACAGTCCCGACCACCGCGGGTGCCTGGCCCAAGGCCGCGGCGCCTAGGCGTATGGCGTGCCAGCGGCGGACTCGGGCGACCTGGGCTAGGGTTATGGGGAGGCCATCGCGCGTCGCGACCAGGGTATGCCGCAGGCGTGCAATGGCGTCGCTCTCGTGGAGCCGGCCCGCGGCCGACACGATCAGTTGTTGCCCGGGTGTCTCCACGAGGCCGCCCGGGAGATCGCGACTTACCCCGCGCACGGCGCGCGCCACATCGCCCACGCTGACCCGATAGGCCTGCATGGCGGTAGGGTTGAGCGCGATCTGGTATTGCGTGACTGCGCCGCCTATGTCAGCGACGTCGGCCACCCCGCCCACCGAAAGGAGTCGGGGGCGGATCACCCAATCGGCCAGGGTGCGCAGCTCCTGGGCCGGCACCATCGGGCTTGTGAGCGAATACTTGACAAGCCACCCGATGGCCGATGTGAGCGGGAATATCTCGGGTCCGTGGACGCCCGCCGGCAGTCGTGATTGCAGATCCTGGAGCCGTTCGGCGATGAGCTGGCGGTCATGGTAGATGTTGGTGCCGGCGTGAAACACCACCGTCACGAGCGACACCCCAAGCGTGGTCTTCGAGCGCACCACGCGTATGCCCATGGTGCCGCTTACCGCGGTCTCGATCGGATAGGTGATGAGTGCTTCCATGTCGCGCGGCGCCATGCCGGGCAGGGTGGTGCCTATGACCACGCGCGGCGTGGCGAAGGCCGGAAAGACGTTTATGGGCATGCTGCGCCAGGCAAGCAAGGCCGCCCCGGCGAGGATGGCGAACACCCCGACGACGAGGGCACGGCTGCGCAGAGACAGGCGGATCAGAAAGTCGAACATCAGCTGTCCGCCTTGAGTTTGCCGCCGGTCAACCACAGCGTATAGAGTTCGGCGTTCCCTTGCGTGACAACGCGCGCGCCGGCTTTGAGCCCCGGGACCCCACAATAGCCGTGTTCGCGTATACCGACGGTCACCGGCGTGTAACGAAAGCGGTCGCCACCTATCGCCACGAACACCGCGTGGCGGTTGCCAACATCGACCACGGCGTGGGAAGGCACGGCCACCGTCTGCGCGCTCGCAACCATGACGTGAGCGCGCGCAAAGAGCGCCGGCCTGAGCGCGGCGGGCGGGTGGGTAAGCGCAATCCATATCGTCTCCGCGCCGCGGCGCGGGTTGATGCGCGGCGCCACCATGACTACGCGTCCTTGCAGGGGCGTGGTGATGCCGAGCGCGCGAATGCGCGCCTCCTGCCCGCGATGGACGACGGCCACATCCCGTTGGTAGACATAGGCCTTGAGCCACAGCCGGTGGGGTTTCATCAGGCGATAGAGGAGCGTACCGGGGGCGACCGCCTCGCCCAGCACTGCGGGCCGTGTTTCCACCACCCCACTCATGGGGGCGTGCACTATCACGCTCGGCGGCGGGTTTCCGACGAGAAGGGATTGGATGCGCGCGAGCGGCGCCCCGTGGCGCACCGTAGCGCCCACGGTGGCGTACAGGGCTGCCACGCGCCCACGGATACGGGGAGTGACCACCGCCTCGCTATCAGGGGGCAAGGTGAAATCGCCGTAGAGGGTGCGATGGGCGTGGAGTGTGCGCATCTGCGCGGAAATGATCTTGAGGCCAAGCGCGCGTATGTTGGCCGGCGACAGATGCACGATCGGCGAACGCCGGGCGAAGGCCGGAACGGTGGTGAGGGCGAGCGCCAGGGCGGTCGCCGCGACGACGGGGATCTTGATCATGGTGTCTCCTTGGGGCCGCCCAGGGCGATGCGCAGGGCCGTACGGGCGCTGGCTACGGCGCCATGGGTCTTCAGCCACGCCGCCGTCAGGGTGAGTTGGTCGGTAACTACCGCCAGCGTGCTTGATGTGTGTACTTGACCCAGTCGCAGGCCTTGCAGCGCGAGCGCCGCGTCTTGGCGGGCGTGGCCGAGCAATCGTGCCAGGCGCCGCTCACGCGCATGCAGCCGTTGCAGTCGAAAGAGGTCGCGGGCGATGGTATGGCGGATGCGCCAGCGCAGCGCGCGGACATCGGCGCGCGCCCGAAGGGCCTCTGCCCGCGCCGCCGACCGGTTACCCTGGTTGCGATTCCAGAACGGCAACGGGAGTGAAGCGCTCAATTCGATCGAACGATCGATAGGCTGCGCGGGCACCCCGTGCAGGACCTGACGGTCGAGTTCGACACCGGCGCCCACGGTCATCCAGCCGAGCCGCCGGGCGCGTTGGTAGCGGCGTACGGATTCCCAGTAGCGGCGATCGATCTCGGCTAGTCGCAGGTCGGGGCGGCGAGCAAGCGCTGTGGCCCAGGCGTCGGCGGGCACCGGCGGATGCCAGAGCACCGGCGCCGGGGCCGGCCAGGGCCTTTGGGGACGATAGCCGATGGCAGCCGCGAGCGCGGCTTGGGCCTCACGGCGTCGGGTACGCCAAGTCTGACGCAACAGTTGTGCCTGGGCGCCCAAGAGCTCCACGCCGCTTGCCCCCACTGCGGATATCTGGGCGGCGCGCACGCGCGCCCTCACAAGACGCATCAACACGCGCTCGCTGCCGATCAGGTGGTCGACCCTGGTCACGGCGTAGACGGCGCTACGCCACCGTGTGTAGGCACGCGCGACGAGGCCACGAATTCGCCACGCCTCGACCTGAAAACGGGCGTTAGCCTCGCGTACGCCTGCCCGGCCGACGGCGGCGTGGCGGGCGATGCGTGAAGTCAGGGGGACGGCCTGCGTCAGTATGGCTCGAGCACTGAATTCGCCTGGGCTACCGGTCGCGTTGCCGGTACCGCCGGAGAGGCTAAGCCGCGGGTTTGGCCAAAGGCGATCCTGCCGGGCCAGGCCGCGGGCAATACCGATGCCGTGGCGGTCGGTCATCAGGGACGGGTTGTGACGCATGGCCAGGGCCTCGGCGGCAGTGAGGCTCAGGGTGTGGGCCGGGACCGGGACAAGCCCGGTCACGCCAATCAGGGCGAGCGCAAGCGCGCGCCGATGGAATCGAGTGCGCATAAGGCCTTCTCATGGGACTCAGGATGCGCCGCGAGGCGGCGCCACGAATCTACGAGACGAAGGCCAAGACGGGTGGGGCGTTGGGCTGCGCGGGACTGTGGCGGCGGTGCTCGGACAACGGCACCGCATCGGTGGACAGCGAGAAAAAGCCGACGAGGATGACCATCATCGCGAGGAACGCCACGATGACGGCAGGTAGGACAGTCGCCACGCTCGCGAGTTTGGCGGGCGCTTGCAGTCCGATAGCACTATGCATGGCCGTGCAGGCCTGGCCTTCGTGCGTCGGGTGATGACCGTGCGGGCCGGCGCAAGCCCACAGCGCCGCCAGCCATGCAATCAGGACCAGGGGGACTAGTAGGTACTTGAGATATCGGAGAATGCGACCTCGCATCGATCGATTATGGCAACAAGACGCCGGAATGGTCAAGAAGAAGACGGTCGTCTTGGGCCGTACGGGCCGAGACGGGACAAGCAGCCAAATATCGCCGCCCGTGATCGGGCCGCATTCGCCCCCGGACCCTCGATCTTTTTCCGTACACTTCCTATTAGAAGTGACCAAGCGCCGGTGGGCCCTCCGGGCTTGGTGGGCACCGATGCGAATGCCGTTACCCTCTGGTCGCAAGACCGGCCGACAAGAACTCACTGTGTAATTCGACTCGAATAGGTCGGGACGCTGGGCCGAGATGTGCGCGGGAGGTACCCCCGCCGCCCGGGCTCATGCTTTATTCCACAGTGAATTGGCGCTGCTGCGCGATGTTTTATGACAACCAACGGAGCAATTAAGCCTCCGGCGCGAAATCGCCGCTCACGGTGTGGGCACTTTCGAGATGACGGCCGGGGCCTCGGCCTCGTCAAACACAGCAGCGGTCAGGACCCTGGATCTACCGAGGCGATGATCGTCGTAAGACGCGCGTTCGTCAGGCGTCTTTGGAAGACGTGAACGCGACCATCCTTGGCCCGGTAGATCAGGATCGGCGCAAAACGCATCCACGGATTCCCTTCGACCGCAGTCAAGGCCTGGAAGTCCTGGCGCAGGATGCGCAGGGTCTGGGCTTGCACGGGTACGGGTGTGATGTCGGCGCCGGTCGCGCGCGCAAAGCGTGTTTCGCCCTCATCGAGCACCCGCAAGGGTTGCCGTGACTGCAAGATGGCGGCCGCCTTGCCGGTGCTCGTGGGCGACATGTAGGCCACGAGGATCTGGCGGATCGTCAGATGATCCCGTCTGATGAGCGGCGCCAGGCGCTCGAAAAGCGCGTGGTTGGGCCGCGAATTAGGATCGATGAAGTCATAGAGCACCTTGGATCCGTGGCCGGCCGCGACCCAATGAAGCCCACTTATGTGCTGATAGAGTAGCGTCCCGCTCTGTTGCCAACTCGTGCCTTGTGCCTGCGCGTTGGTGACGAGGAATGCGCCCAACACAAGCCCCACCCACGCCGTTATTCGCAGGTTCCTGGGGCGGAGGTGGCGCGCCCGTGACTGCTGGCCTGACATCGATTCAATCCTCCATACGAAAAGGTGGGTACGCAGCGTATGTTCCCTGCCGCACGATGCGACCGCCGAGTGCCCGCATAGGCGCCGCTTCTTGAATAGAGACTATCGTTCGGAAACGTCCCGGCACCGTGTATCGGCCGACGCCGCCACCTCTATTATCGACAGGTCCAATGGTGCGCCGCAAGCCGGCGATGTACGCTGCCACGCGACCTGCCGCACATTGATCCCCTGTGGATCCTACATGGTACATGCCGTGCCTGCGTGATACCCTTCTCTTGTGTGCCCTGGCGGTTGTCTGAACAAAGTCCGTGAACCCGAAGGCCTTTTTGTCCCAAGAGAGTGAGGAGCGACGGCTCTTTACGGCACGCATCCGCGTCGCCGTGGGCGTAGCGTTGGCACTACTGCTGGTCCTAGTGGGGCGTTTGGCCTACATCCAGGTCGGGCGGCATGCCCATTTTGCCACGCTTGCCCGCGACAATCTGACACGGCCGGTACCCTTGCCGCCGGCGCGCGGTCTGATTCTGGATCGCCACGGGGTGGTCCTCGCCGGCAATTTTCCGGCTTATACGGTATCGATCGCACCGCGCGCCGTTCCTCATCTTACCCAGCTGCTGACGCATCTCAAGGGTCTCATTGGTCTCGATAGCCGCGATCTCCAGCGCTTTCGGCACGAGGTGCAGACGCACGATTCCGCGGATTTTCTGCCCCTGCGCCGCAATCTGACGAGCGTCGAGACCGCGCGCCTGGCGGCGCACCTGCCGGAATTGCCGGGCGTGCGCCTGCAGGCGCAATTGCGCCGCAATTATCCCTTGGATGGCCTGGCGGATGCGGTAGTCGGTTATGTGGGCCCGATCACCATGGCCGAGGCAGCGCACCATGCCCTCCGGTACGCAGGCTTCCACGACGTGGGACAAACTGGCATCGAGCGCTTATACCAGCGCGACCTCATGGGACATATGGGCTATAAAGATGTCGAGGAGAACGCCCGAGGGCGCCTGGTACGGGTACTAAAGCGCGTGCCCGGCCGCCCCGGCGACAATCTCTATCTGACGATCAGCGCCCAGATGCAGGCGGTTGCCGAGCATATGTTCAAGGGGCGTCGCGGGGCCGCGGTAGCCCTGAATCCGCGCACCGGGGCGGTGCTCGCGCTCGTAAGCAGCCCCACCTATAATCCGAACCCCTTCGTACTGGGGATTAGCCGGCGCCGTTATGCCAAACTCACGGACAACCCGCGTGCGCCTCTGGACAACCGGGTCCTGAACGGCCTCTACCCGCCGGGGTCTTCGATCAAGCCGTTCTACGCCTACGCTGCGCTCCAAACCCGTTGGTTTCATCCGCATCGCCGTGTCTTGTGCCGGGGAACCTGGCACATCCCCGGCAACAATCACATTTTTCATGACTGGTTGCCGTGGGGCATGGGGCGCATCGGGCTTGAAAAGGCGCTCGAGGAGTCCTCGGACGTCTATTTCTACAAACTCGCCTATCGCATGGGCATCGATCGCATGGCGCGTTATCTCGAGGATTTCGGGTTCGGACACGTCACGGGCATCGACCTGCCCGGGGAGTCGGCAGGGATCGTACCGACGCCGCAATGGATCCGGGCCCACGACTCACCGTGGTATGAGGGCGAGACCATTATCACCGGCATCGGACAAGGGCCGTTACTGGTGACGCCATTGCAGTTGGCAGATGCCATGGCGGCACTCGCCAATCATGGGGTCCGTATGCGCCCTTATGTGGTGAGGGCCGTGCAGAACCCGCTCACCAAAGCGGTTCATTATGAGAAGCCGCACGCCGATCCGGCGATCCCCCATCATCGCCCCAATAGCGATACCTTACTCGTGGATGACTTGACACATGTCATCTCCGGATCCCTGGGAACGGCGCATATCATCGCCCATCGGCTGCCTTATGCCGTGGCCGGAAAAACAGGAACGGCACAGCTCTGGAGCGCGCCGGCAAACGGCAAATACAAAGGCCCGCGGCTCCATTCAGACGCGCTCTTTACCGCCATGGCCCCGGTCCCGGACCCTCGCATCGTGGTAGCAGTGGTGCTAGAGCATGCAGGGTTCGGGCTGCATTCCGCGATTCCGACAAAAATTGCTCGAGCGCTCATCAATCTGGACCTGCTGGGGCACGTGCACGTCCGCCACGCCCCCAAGACCCTGGTAGCGCGCTTTGCCAAGGAGCGACGCCTGAGTGCGCGCGCGCAGACGCTTGAGGCGCGCACGCGAAGGGCGCCCTCGCAGTGGGAGGACCAGGCCGGCTGACGGGGCCGGTGGGCCCCGCGACCGACGGCGGGGTTGCCGCGATCACACCGGCATCAGCCATTCCTGGAAGGGCCGGGGCCCGTTGATCCGGGCCTCGCGGGGTCGGCGACACCCCATCTTGACCGGACAGGCCCGCGAGCCAGGGACACAAGTCTGCGGAGTGGCCGACAGATGCTGGCGGGCGTGGTGATGCGCGCCCTCCACAACTCTCCATGTGCGAGCTCTGGCACAGGTGCGCGCGTGACGGGCGCCATCTCCTATGGCACGGTCTTATGGGCCGCATCATCGGGTTCGGGTCTCCTGTCACACAGGCGTGCGGGGTCTATCCATGGCCATACCTGTTCTTGGGCGCTCCTGCGGCGATCGCCAAACCGCTGCTTCGGTATCGTGACCCGGCCCCAAACGAGGTCAGCGATCGGCTGCCGCCAATAGGTCCGGCCGATATGCGCCGCGAGCCGGCCCCTTCACGGTTCGCTTTGTAGACCACGTCCCTGCGTTTGATCGTGGCTGGAGAGTGCGACACCCGCGCACCCTTGGCCCGTGGTGATAACACCCAACAACACGGGATAACCCGCCGGTTCCGGAAAGCGCTTTTCGATCTCGGTGAGAGAAATACCGTGCTTGTCACGCTCACGCTGCACGCCAGGCACCTCTTCCCGGCCCTCGATTTGCCAATTCAGCGGCGGCATGATCAATAGGCACGCGGCCGCGCGTCGAATCCTTGGCGACGGCGATGAAGAATGTCCTCCATACGGGAAATCGTGGGTGGGCGAGAGCGGAGGGTTGCAGGCGGACCGGCCTCTGGTGTGGCGTCGACGGCGCGCACGTATCTTCGTATGGTTATTGGAACAGGATGCGACAACCGTTTCCCAGCAATTCTAAATGTGGTAATAGTTCTCAATACGAGCCCCTCCCGATAATCAACGGGCTTCGGGGGCTGGACAAAAGCCGGGCCTTGTTATATAACGTCGCTGGGTCATAAAAACTCATGCGAG
>NZ_JBTRWP010000074.1:0-11054 GCF_054609335.1 Acidiferrobacter sp.
TTCTTTAACTCTCCCGCCAATGAACCGGCGTTGCGGTTATCGTGGGAGAAATATCGACGCGCGCGAGAATGTCGGTCCACATGCCTATGTCGATACCCAGGCTTTTCCATGAACTGCTCCCGCCAAACCGATAAGGCTATGACGTGAGTTTCGTGCTCATTGCCGGCCGAATAACCGGTCATCGCGGCGCACTTCCCCGCTCCACACCTCGGACGGTTCCCGCCCGGAGCCGGAACCACCAGCCAATAGGTGTCCGAGGCCGCGGCGTTTCCCCTGTATGGTAGGGTCGCTTTCATGTTTTCCAGGGTTCGGACGGTGCCCACCGGTAACCTGCACCCCAGGCCTCGCACCCTGATGGTCGCGGGCTCGATCGGGATGCGGACCCGCGCCTACTGCCATGCAAGCGACATGGAGACGCGCTAAGCTGCGCTAAACGGCCGCGTGGACACGCGGCGCCTGCAAGGGAGATATCGCATGAGAAAGTGGTTTCCAGGACGCATTTGGGCGGTATGGGGCCTAGGAATCGCCTTGGGGGGCATCTCCCTGAGCACGCTGGCGCACCCCGCCTCTAACGACCGCGACGTGTCGCAGCCCGTAACCATCAATGCGTCCAATCGCGCGAGCTACACACATATCCTGCCAACCGGTCGTGTGACAAGCCCAGTCGGCACAATCAACGGCACGCCGAACTTCGCGACCGCCACCACCGTATCGGGCCATATCTTGCTTGTCCTCGCCAATGGCGCAACGCGCGCCCAAACCATCACCTCCTACGATGCCCATACCCTCGCGCCGATTGATCAGATGGCCGCCTACCGCGGCCGCCACAAGAGCCCGGTCGCGAGCGACGATGCGATCCTCGCCATCACGCACCAGGACCTCTTCCAGGGGCTAGCTACCGCCCCCGGCGGCCGCCTCTATGCCGCCGGGGGCGGTACCAATGACGTGCTCGCTTTGCGGAATGACCGGGGGCGGCTCACGCTCATACGGCGCTACCCCTTGATCTGGCAACCGTTTCCGAAGACCCAATACCCCTACCATTACCAAGGTCACCACGTGGGTAGTCCACGCCTGTTTTATCCCGACGCGGTCGTCCTCGGACCACACAACCATCACCTCTTTGTCGCGGGGCTGCTCGCCAACAGCCTGGCACGTGTCAACCTGAAGACCGGACACACCCGCTACCTCAATATCGGTGCCTACCCCTACGCCTTGGCGCTTGCCGATCATGGCAAGCGGCTCGCCGTGAGCCTCTGGGGCGCGAACGCGGTGGCGCTCGTCGACCCGCGTCACTTCACGCGCCTCGGCCGCATTCAAGTCGGTCCGCCAGCATCGGCCGCAGATGCGGCCGCTGGGCTGCACCCCACGGCAATGGTCGCGCAGCGTCAGGGACGCGACCTCTTTGTCACCTTGAGCAACGTCGATCGGATCGCACAGATCGATACCGCGTCCGGAAAGGTCGTGCGCTGGATCGACGACAGCCCCTACCCAAGCGCGCCGCCGGGAAGCTATCCCGACGCCTTAACCATCGCCCACGGACGACTGTTTGTCGCTAATGCCGGAAACAACGACATCGCGGTCTTCGATCCGCGATCAGGGCGCCGCGAAGGCCTGATCCCGACCGGCTGGTACCCGACCGCGCTTGCCAGCAGCACCCACGCGCTCTACGCCGTATCGGCAAAAGGCCTGGGCTCGGGACCCAACATTCGCCACCAATGGGTGGGCGACATGATGGACGGCCTCGTCCAGAAGATCCCGTTCTCAACCATAGCGGCACGACTCCCGCAGTGGACGAAGCTCGCGCTACGCCATGACGGCTTCACATCGCGCGAACGCGCAGCGCGCGAGCGCCACGACCAAGCCACCGCCGCCTTCCTGCACCATCACGTCCATTACGTGGTATTCATCCTGCGCGAGAACAAAACTTTCGACGAGGATTTAGGAAAATATCGTGCGGCCGGACGTTACGCGGACCCGAGGCTCGACCTCTACGGTCCGCACGAACTGCCGAACCTCTACGCCCTCGCGCACCGTTACACCTTATTTGCGCAGTTCATGGCCGACGGCGAGGTCACAGCCCAGGGACATCAGTGGACCACGGCGGCCTCGGACTCCGACTTCGTCCAGCGCACCTGGCCCGAGTACTACTCGCACCGCGGATTTGTCGCCAACCCCGGATGGACACAATCCCTAATCCCAGGAGGCGCCAGCGGCACAGGCGGCTTTCCCTTGGGTGTAGATAACCCGTATGCGATCTATGAAAACCTCTCGGCGCTCGGCAAATGGTCCAACCCCTGGATCAGCTACCCCGGCCGACTTTTTCTCTTCAACGACCTCCTAGCCCACCACATTTCTTTCGAGGACTTTGGGGAGTTCGTGTCTCGTGCGCGCGATGGCGCCATATCGCCAGCCATGAAGGCACACCTCGCAACCAGTTTCCCTGGCTGGGATCGAATGCTGCTCGACACCGCGCGCACGCATCTCGCCATCCGCTGGCTCAAAGCCCATCCCGGGGCGGCATTCCCTCATTTCATCTACATTTGGCTGCCCGATGACCATACCGCAGGCCGCAAAGCGTGCTACTACAGTCCGGACTACTACGTGGCCAATAACGACCTCGCTACCGCACAACTCGTCCACTACCTGTCGACGACGCCAGAGTGGCGCCATATGGTGGTATTCCTGACGGAAGACGACGCGCAGTCGGGGGCCGATCACATCAATGCTCATAGGACATTTGCGCTCGCGATGGGGCCGTGGGTCAAGCGCGGTCTGCTCGACACCCACCCCTATTCGCAGGTAAATATCCTGAAGACCACCGAGGCAATCTTCGGGCTGCCGCCGCTGTCACAATGGGACCAGAACGCGACCGTCCTAGCGCGCATCTGGGCTCGCGACCCCGACTATGCCCCGACTCGTGTTCGCCCCTCGCAAATCCCGCTTACGTTCAACGCAGGCGTCTGTAGGCGCTACACGCTCCTGCGTCGCGAGACCGGGGCCGCGGGCCATGTGCTCTCACCCGACTGGTATAAAGCGCACATCAACTCTCACGGTGCAAAGGCGCCCCCGGTACGCCATGCGTTCGCACCCACGACCCTGCTTAAGATCCCAGGGCCCGAACAGATGCGGCAGGAATGGGTGGCCTCGCGCGGGCAGGCGGCCTACGCGGCCATGCAGCGGTATCTCGCTGACTACGCGCGCCGACACGGTGCGCCCCTCGCCGCCTATGAGGCTGGCGCTGACCGCCAGACAGAACGCGCGACGCAGTGACAGGCAAGGGGCCCGGGTAACGCAAGCGCCCCAGGGGCGGGACGCGCGGTCAGACATCGGCTGGGCCCGCCCGCAAGTCAGCCAATAGGCTGCTTGCCCCGATCCGGAGGGTGACGGGCTCCATAAAGCCCGCGCCGAGATGGCGGACTACGATGTCCCGGCAGAGGGGCCGCTGGGCGCGGCTGCGCACACCTCGTGCAATCTTGAGCGATGCCACGCCCTGCCACCCGTAAACGTCCTAAGACTTGCGCCAAGTCCTCCACGCCCTCCGGCGTCGCGCCACAGCCGGCCTTGCCGATCGAGATTTTGACGAAGGCCGCACCCGGACGCGCGCTATCCCAAGCGATCACCTGACCTTGCGCCGACGATGGTATGAGCCCGGTCTCGAGGATCGCCTTCACGAGCGCGCACCGCGCAGGGGCCCGCCACAAGATCGGTCAGCGCAGCGACCGCACGCCCGTCGCCTGCGCCTAGCGCCGATAGGGGAGACGACATCGATCTCCGTAGCGCCATCGCGCAAGACCCCCTTCACTACCGCCAATACTGATCCAGCGGCCGGCCACTCCTTGGAAATCCGCGACCGTGACGATGGGTGTCGTCATCGCCCTCCCAGGCCTCGAGGCGTGCGAGGTCGAGGAGGCGGGTCCGATTAATCGGTGCCCGGGACACGGGCATTCCATTGCCTACGTCATCGGCTCGGCGAGATCGTGACCGCCAAAGGCCCAAGGCAAGAGTTGCGCGAACGGAACACCGATAGGCTCGAGCCCAAGGCCGGCCGCATAGACCATGGCTTGAGCCTCCATAAACTCCTGCAGCCGCTGCCGACAGCCCCCGCAGGGCCAAGCGCGCGCTGGCCGGGCGATCAACACGAGCGCGGCACGCAGCCGCCTATGGCCGACCGTGGAGACCATGGATCCAAGTGCCGCAGCCTCCGCGCACAACCCCAAGGGATAGGCGGCATTTTCCACATTGCAGCCGGCAAACACCTCGCCCGCAACCGTCAGGATCGCAGCCCCGACCGGAAATCCCGAGTAGGGCGCGTAAGCGTGCGCAATCCCCTCTTGCGCTGCACGCAAAAGTCTCTCCAAGTCATACCGCTCAACCGGCTCGCTCATTGCCCATCCCGCCCCGGAACCCCGTGCCGCCCTGCCGCCATTAAATACCCGGCTTAAGGTCTTCACAACTGGGTGGGCCGCCACGACTCCGGCGACCCGAAAATAGATCGGGGCACGCCATAAATGGCCCCTATGCCATCCCAAGCGCGCGCCCGGCCCTAAGGCGTGGCCCGGCTTCGACAAGGAGGCGTTGATCGGTCACGCACGCGCCCCGCGGGGCGCAAGGCCGAGGATGGGCCCAAAACGATCACAAATAGCAAGGCACAAAAAGGTGCGCGAGACATCTTCCGGCCCATACCTGCGGGCGGGCATCAGCGCCGCACGACTTCGCCGAGCGGAAAGGGATATTCGGCTTCGGCCCACGCCCATTCCGGGTTATACTTGCGGCGCTTAAAAAAGGCCGCGTCGAATAACCCGCGTGGCCGCCGCCATAAGGAAAGTCGCAGCCAATGCCAAGACAGTCACCGGGATTCGACGACAAGATGTCGCCGCAGGAGCGGCGCACGGCCTATTCGCTCGCCGCCATTTACATGGTCCGGATGTTGGGCCTGTTCATGATCCTTCCCGTGTTCACCATGTATGGCGCGGAATTGAAGGGCCACACCCCATTCTTGGTCGGGCTTGCCCTCGGAATCTATGGGCTCTCGCAGGCGAGCTTCCAGATCCTCCTCGGAAAGCTCTCCGATACAATCGGACGCAAACCCGTCATCCTGGGGGCGCTCGCACTTTTTATCCTCGGAAGCATAGTGGCGGCCCTCTCCCACACCATCGTGGGCGTCATCATCGGGCGCGCCCTGCAAGGGGCGGGCGCCATGTCGTCCACCATACTCGCCCTGGCCGCGGACCTGACCCGCGAGCAACATCGCACAAAAATCATGGCGACCATAGGGGTTACCATCGGGATCGCATTCACGCTGGGGATGGTCCTGGGGCCCGTACTGAACAGCCTGATCGGCGTGGCGGGGATATTCTGGACGACTGCCGTCCTCGGCGTGGTTGCCATGGGCATCGTGGTCGGAGTCGTGCCCGCGCCTCGATCCCATTTGCGCCACCGGGACATCGGTGTCGAGACAGCCTCCTTCAGTAAGGTTCTGGGTAACCCCGAGTTGTTGAGGATCGACCTCGGGATTTTCATCATGCAGTTCGTGCTTACCTCGAACTTCGTAGCTTTGCCCGTCGTGCTCGCTCACACCACGCACGTCGCCACCGACAAGAGCTGGGAACTTTACCTCCCCATCATGGTGTTCGCCTTCCTGGCGATGATCCCCTTCATCATCATCGCCGAACAGAAGCGTAAAATGCGCCAGATCCTGCTCGGCGCCATTACGGTCCTTGGGCTTGCGAACCTTACGAATATCTACGTAGATCGCTCCTTGGTCGCCATGGGCATTAACCTCCTTTTCTTCTTCACGGCATTCAGCGTCCTCGAGGCAACCCTCCCCTCGCTCGTAGCGAAAATCGCGCCCGTGAGCCAGAAAGGTACGGCCATGGGCGCCTACTCGACATCGCAATTCCTGGGCGTGTTTGCGGGCGGCACGATAGGCGGCCTCCTCAAAGGGGCCTGGGGTGTCAACGCCGATTTCTTGGCGTGCGCCTGTCTTGCCCTCCTGTGGTTATTCGTGGCGCGCAAGATGCCGGAGCCTCAATACCTCTCGAGCTATGTCCTACCGATCAACGCACCCGACCCCGCAGCGGCCCGCACCCTCCAGGCCTCACTTGCCGCCATTCGCGGCGTGGCCGAAGTCGCAGTCGTCGCAGACGAAGGTGCCGCTTACCTGAAGATCGACCGTGCCGTGGTCGACGAGGCCGAGTTGCGCGCCTTCGCGCGCCCATCCGCCGAACCCTTCGCAGCCCAGGCCTAACAAAGACCCCCCGGTGGGGTCATCCCCCTTGCGCGGCCTCGCCGCCCTCATATGGATTAACGTGGTTGGGTGTCCAAACCGCGCTTACGGTCGTCTGGCCGGGCCAAAGGGCCTGCGACGACCAAGGCCCGGCGCCTTCCCCTGCGCCAAAGGAAGCCTTCGGACTCATCCACATGGCGACAGACAGGGCCCCGCGCCCTCTGGCCGCGCCTTTTGCGGTCTTGGCAACCATTCAAGGCGCGAACCTCGGGCCTGCTTGTCGAATTTACACAGCAGGATCCAGGCTCACGTGCCGATCCTGCCATGCTGCCTTGACAATACCGCACAGTCTGTCAGACTGATAGAAAATGTCTGTATGTATTTGTATTTGCAGAAGCATTCAGGGAGCGCACAGGATGGCGAAATCTGTATGGCACCCGGCACATAATGGCGTGGCGCTCCCCCCTCATAAACTTTCCGCGCCAACGACGAGCCTACCGGTTAAGGCCTATTGCGCAAGCCTAAAACAGCGGCATACGCGCATAGGATACCCACCAGCGCAGGCGTCCCGACACTCATGACGCAAAGCCTCGGTACCCTGAATCAAACGCACTTTCCTCTCCTATACCTCAAGGACGACTTCACAGTAGCCGCTATAAACCATGCGGCCGAGGAACTGCTAGATCAAAGCGCTGCGACATTGGTAGGTCAATCTGTCGCGACCACCCTTCCCGGCTACGATGTGAATACATCGGACCTAGCGGATACGCGCGCGATCGTTACGATCGCGGCCAAGGATCGCAAAGACCAGCTTGTCGTCGAGGTACGCGCAAGCCGCACGTATGGGCCCGGCGCTATCCGATTTGTCCTCCTACTGCGCGACTTAGGCCGAGATCGAGACTCTCCCACACAAGACGCTCGCCTCGCACGCTCCTACCAAGCTTTGAGTGCGCTGAACGCCGCCATTCGCCACGCACGCGACGAAACCCAGCTCCTCACTATGACCTGTCGCTTGGCTGTGGATCTGGGCGGCTTCACTATGGCCTGGATCGGTATATCCGCGGACGGCAGCGGCGAGATACGCCCGGTCGCCCAATACGGTTCCGGGCTCGCCTACTTAGACGGCATTCGCATCTCTGCGGATCCGGACAAAATCGAAGGACGGGGTCCCGTAGGCGTCGCCTTTCGCGAAGGCTGGCCCGTGGTCATTACAGACTTTCAGGGCGATGACTCGACGCGCGCCTGGCGCGACCGAGCGACCGACGCTGGCCTCAATTCCTCCTGCTCTCTTCAGATAACACGGGGGGACGCCCCCTTCGCCGTTTTGAGCGTCTACCACACCCACAAAGCCGCCTTCGACAAGGACACGGTGGGCGTATTACGCGACATGACCCACACCGTGTCATTCGCACTGGACAGCCTCGACCATGAGCGGGAACGACTCGCCGCGCAGGAGGCGCTGGGCGACCGGGAGCGACATTTCCGCGCCTATTTCGAGCAGGCCGCCATTGGCATGGCGGCGACCAGCCCCGAAGGGCGGTGGATCGAAGTCAATAACGCCATGTGCTCCATGCTCGGCTACACGCACGACGAACTTCTCACCCACACATGCGACGATGTCGCTCACCCGGACGATTGGGCGGATAGCCTGAAGCTTCTGCAGAAACTCCAAAGAGGGTCTCTCGACGCCACGACGTGCGATATACGCTACCTCCATAAAGACGGCCATACGATCTATGTCCATGTGGCACTGCGAGCGGTGAGACGGGCCGACAGAGGCCTCGACTACATAGTCATGCTTTTGGAGGATGTCAGCGCAAGCAAGCGCCATGAGGACACGCTACGCAGGCTTGCGCGGATATTAGACGAATCCTCTGATGAAATTTACATGTTCGATGCTCGGTCGTATCGCTTCTTGGTCGTGAACAGGGGAGCACAACGCAACCTCGGGTATTCCGCTGAAGAGCTCTACGCCCTCAGTCCCCTCGACTTGAACCCCGGCCTTTCCCCGGAAGAATTCGCGCGCCTCATAGGCTCACTCGGCAATCCAGACGCATCGCATACGAAACTGGAGGGCGAGCATCGCCGCAAGGATGGGACGATCTACTCAATAGAGGCGCGCCTTCATCTATCGCTGACAGACGAAGTACCTGCGGTGGTCGCTATCGTCCAAGATACGACTGAGCGCCGCAGGCTCGAGGAACGCCTCCGCCATCAAGCGACACACGATATCCTGACCGGCCTCCCCAATTGGATCCTTCTCCATGATGTCCTGGACAAGGCCATGGCTAACGCGCGGCGACAATCCACGCTCACGGCGATCATGTTTATTGACCTAGACGATTTCAAGAATATCAACGATTCGCTCGGCCACGAATATGGTGACCGGCTTTTGCAGGAAGTCGCGAAGCGTCTAATAGGGGCCTTACGACACGAGGACTGGGTTGCGCGACGCGACGACCTTGTGGCGCGCCAGGGCGGGGATGAGTTCACGGTTCTTCTACAGAACCTGTCTTCTATCGACGACATATCCCGCATCGCTGAACGGGTACTCACCGCCATCGCTGAACCGCTGTCGATCCAGGATCGAACCGCGTACATGACCGCAAGCATCGGGATTACGGTCTACCCATTCGACGATACCGACAGCGATGGGCTTTTGCGAAACGCAGATGTCGCTATGTATAAAGCCAAAGAGGCAGGGGGTGGAGGATTCACCTTCTATGCCGCCGCCATGAGCGCCCGGATCAGTGAACGGCGCACTACGGAGGACGGGCTGCGCCTCGCGCTTGAGCGCGCCCAGTTCCTCCTTTATTACCAGCCACAGATCTCGCTGCGCACAAACCGTATTGTCGGCGCCGAGGCCCTCATCCGCTGGCAACACCCCGAGCATGGTCTGGTCGCGCCCAATCAATTCATCCGGGTGGCGGAAGAGAGCGGGCTTATCGTTCCGATAGGTGAGTGGGTTCTACTGACGGCATGTACCCAGGGCCGGATCTGGCAGGAGCGCGGGCTCCAGGGGCTTAGAATTTCGTTGAACCTGTCCGGACGCCAATTTAGGGATCGAAATTTCATCGCCACAGTCGACCGGATACTAAACTGTACGGGATTCGATCCTGCCACGAATGCGCTTGAGTTGGAAGTGACCGAGAGCACGCTGATGGATGACATGACAACCGCCGCCGAAACCCTCGCGGCCTTTCGCGCCACGGGCCTACGGGTCGCCCTCGACGACTTCGGCACCGGCTATTCGAGTCTCAATTATCTGAAGCGCTTTAAGATAGATACCCTGAAGATCGACCAATCATTCGTCCGCGGCATCATCTGCAACCCCGAGGACGCCGCCATCGCGTCGGCGATCATCACACTCGGTCATAGCCTAGGTCTCACGGTGATCGCCGAGGGGGTCGAGACCAAAGACCAGCTCGAACTGCTGCGCAAAGCGGGGTGCGACGAGGCTCAAGGCTATTACTATAGCAAACCCCTCCCTGCCCCGATCTTTGAGGAATGGCTCAGAACCTACCGGCCAAATCTGTAGTCGCCCGCGCGTACAGTCGAATCCTCGGGAGCTAGCGCGATGCGTTCATGTAGCACACACAGTTCGCGCAGATACACCCTATCCTCGGGACTCGCGAAGCGTTCCTTGGCATAACCGCAGAGCAGCGTAAACTTATGCGCCGCCATCAGGTCGTTCCAGAGACTTTCAAGCTCCAAGGCCCCGTAGCGATTCCCGCAAGCCCACAGAACGTCCGCCATCTCCTCGTAGACCCCGACCCTAGGGTAATGGGCCTCCATAGCGCGCACCACGCCACCGACCGAATCAAGGAATCGTGTGGCGTCCGGAACGGTGGAGGTCATGAACGAGGCCAATACTTCATTGGCATCCACGACGCGCAACTGCCCGCGCGCCTTCAGCCCGTCCACGCCGTACCCGAGCCCCCGCAAGCGCTCATCGAACAGCCGGCCGTGTTCAGCCGTGGCCACTAAAAGGACGGCTCCATCGCGCATCAATAAGGACGAACTAAAGGCGGTCACTGCGTCACAGCGCGCCTCTTCGTCGTCAAACAGCTGGAGGATATGGACATTCGTCTCCCCCATCTCGTCTCTGTCATCCATTCCGAGACCCAAAACCACTCCATGGCAAGCGACCTCATCGTACAAAGCAAGGCTCGAAAAAGCAACTCCGTGAGCGCACACAAGGCGCGTGTCCGGCAAAGGTGCACAGCCACGGCTCCCCACGGACCAGCCGATCCCGCCGACCCCACCCTGGACGGCGATCGGGCCACGCCGACAATAGAGGCCACCGCCCAGATACCGGGCCCGGAAACACGGGGGGCGCAGACGCCACGCCCTCAGAAGGTCAAAGCTCCACCGGCGCCACGCCGTGGTGGTTAGGGATAGGCACAATCTCGCCCAGCCCCCACCGTGCTATTCGGCGTGGGCTTCAGATAAAGGGATTCCCACCGAAGCGACGGCATCCGTCGTGACTCTATCTATGATCTGCGCGCATCGTATCCGCGGCGTCGAAGCCGCAAGGCCCGTGCCGCCGGTCCCATGCCAAGTCAAAGCCTACGCATGCACAGGGCCCATAGGGGCGGAGTCAAAACTTCCGCTGCCCGCCACCCATGCGTCGGGTTCCCTTACCCTCGCATATCCCTCTTGCCCTCCAACGCCGGCGGCCTGGTCCTTCGATTGCCCGACTGACCTTGCCCTGGTTTCGTGGACACCTCGCATTCAGGAGATGGTAGCCTCAAACGTCATAGGGCTCATATATCCCAATGTCGAATGGCGGCGTTGACGATTATAGAACACTTCGATGTATTCGAAT
>NZ_JBTRWP010000075.1:0-10769 GCF_054609335.1 Acidiferrobacter sp.
AAAGCCAAAGACCGCAAGTTTCAATCCGCGCCCGCTCGATTGAGCGGGCGATACATTCACCATTCATAGCTGGCTACCAAGCCACGCTGTTTCAATCCGCGCCCGCTCGATTGAGCGGGCGATACCACCACTTCCTGGGGCCTCAGCGAGTGGGTATGAGTTTCAATCCGCGCCCGCTCGATTGAGCGGGCGATACCGTGCGTCCCTCATTGCCCTGGAGGCCAGAAGATGTTTCAATCCGCGCCCGCTCGATTGAGCGGGCGATACCCTCTATAGACGGTCCTTCCGAGCCTGGATCTCATGTTTCAATCCGCGCCCGCTCGATTGAGCGGGCGATACTTTGATGGCGTGCCGGGAAGATGGGGAAGTGCTGGTTTCAATCCGCGCCCGCTCGATTGAGCGGGCGATACATGACGGTATGCCTGCCAGCATCCTGACACACGAGTTTCAATCCGCGCCCGCTCGATTGAGCGGGCGATACCCAAGCCGATCACTGATCGGGCCGATCCACTGGTAGTTTCAATCCGCGCCCGCTCGATTGAGCGGGCGATACGGGACGTGTGGGTGGTATGGGAGGCGCAATTGATGTTTCAATCCGCGCCCGCTCGATTGAGCGGGCGATACTAAAGTCCTAGGACCAAAGACGGATTGACAGGGAGTTTCAATCCGCGCCCGCTCGATTGAGCGGGCGATACGTGATCTCGCGGCCATGATCCTGGTACGTGACGGGTTTCAATCCGCGCCCGCTCGATTGAGCGGGCGATACCCCTGGCAATGGCCGCTTTCAAGGCCGAGGATCTGTTTCAATCCGCGCCCGCTCGATTGAGCGGGCGATACCCTTGAGTTTCCGCAGATCGCTGCCTGATAGGTAGGTTTCAATCCGCGCCCGCTCGATTGAGCGGGCGATACAGGCCGCAAGGAGGCGATCCGTACCGAGATCAAAGTTTCAATCCGCGCCCGCTCGATTGAGCGGGCGATACATGGGCCAAGCCGCTCTGGCTTCGGCTCCGTACTGTTTCAATCCGCGCCCGCTCGATTGAGCGGGCGATACTTTGAAGAACCGTTTCCTGGAGCCGTCAATGCCTGTTTCAATCCGCGCCCGCTCGATTGAGCGGGCGATACATGGGTCGGCTGTTCGGTCGATGGCCTTGTTGGAGTTTCAATCCGCGCCCGCTCGATTGAGCGGGCGATACCCATTAATGGCAATCCCTTGATTCTCAAGGGTAAACGTCGCAGCAAACGCGAACGCCGACCTTAAGAAGCGGGATAGCCCCCTAACACATCTGCTACAACAACAAACCATATTGTAAAAGAGCGAGTTATGCACCGCGCGAACCTCCCGGCCTACTCGCCGCCACTTGGGGTTCGCGCTACACCACCAGGAGGCCATCGAAGTCCGCGGCCTTGAAGCGTCCGAATTCCTTGACATGTTCCTCCAGCGGTTCACTCAGCCGGTAAAGACGTAAGCAGTCCTCGTTCAAGTCAATCTCGTCAAGGAGTTCCTTTTCCAGGATCTCATAGGTAGTCTTGCCCACCTTGCACTCGAACACCGACTTTTGCACTCGCTGCCCATAGTTCTGGCAAACCTTGGCCACGCGCCGCAACCGCCGTCGGCCGGCGCGTGTTTCGGTGGAAACATCGTACGCGACGAGTATCAACATGGTGCTCTCTACCTATGGATGTACGGCACGTACGTTGGTGCATCGCCGCGCAGGAAACGCGCGAGCAATCGCGCCTGGACGTGCGGGAGCAACCCAATCGGCATCTCCTGCCTCAGAACCGGGTGCGTCAACGTCTCCTGCTTGCGTTCCTGGTAGGCGGCAATAACCACTTTCCGACCCTCGTCATTCAACAGCACCGCGCCGCCATCGCGTTTATCGAAATGGCTTGCCTGAATCTGTCCGCGGTTTACCAAGGTCAGCGCCAAGCGATCGGCGATCACCGAGCGGAATTCCTCCAGAAGATCGAGCGCCAAAGCTGCGCGGCCGGGGCGTACGGCGTGGAGAAAGCCGAGCTGCGGGTCGAGGCCGACCGCTTCCAGCGCGCTGCGACAATCGTGCAGCAAAACGGCATAGAGGAAAGAGAGCATGGCATTCATGGAATCGGTTGGCGGCCGGCGGCTGCGCACATCGAAAGCAAAATCGGTCCGGACGGGCTGGCGAATAAGATACTGCATGGACTGAAAGTAAATCCGGGCTGCGTTGCCTTCCTCGCCACGCAGGCCGTCCAGATCCGGGGCATGGGGCAGTTTGCGCAAATGTCCCGCCAAAAGCCGCGCGTTTTGCACGAGCACCGCGCGTTCGACATCGTTCTGACCATCTCGCGCACCGCGCAACAGCACATTGCGGCTATTGCGCAACTTGCCAGCGAGGAAGGCGCGCGCTAGTTCAATCGTCTTGGCTAGATTGTCGGCCGCCCGGTATTGCGCTTGCCGCAAAAGAATGTTGCCGCTCACTGGACCTTCCACGCGCGCCTGGAAGCGGCCGCCACGTTCCAACCAAATCACCCCGCGGCCTTCTCCCATGCAGCGCCCAAGGAGCGCGGGGCTCAGCATCACGCTGCCGAAGCAGACGATCGCGCCCAGGTGATGCAGGGGGATTTGCAGGCGCTTCTCCTGCTCCACCATCACGCACACGGTTTCTCCTTCGAGCCGTAAGTAGGCCTTGGGAGTTGTGACGTAGAGGGTATTGAGCAGGACTGTCACAGCGATTCTTTCTCGGGCTCGAACAGGTCCGCCCGAAGCGCCAGGAGTCTTCTATTGGCGCGAGCAAGCTCGGGCTGGCAGATGTCGTGCAGCGAACACTCCGGGCAGCGGCGGGTGTCGTCGACGGGAGGCGGCAGGCGGCCACTGGCAAGCAGTTGCGGAATCTCCAAGGCCGCGGTCTCGACTGCTTGGCGCAGGGCCCTGTCAATCTCCACCTCCCGCCGACGGCGGGATTGCTGGTGATAGACCGCGCCCTTGAGGATGGTTACACCCAGCATCTCCTCGAGACACAATGCCTGCGCCGCAAGCTGAAGATCGTCATTGACCCGTTTCCGCCGCTTGCCGTGCTTGAACTCCACGGGGTAGACCGTCCCGACTGGGTGATGCTCCACGGCATCGCATTTGCCGCTCAAACCGAGCCGGCGGCTCCAGACCGGTAGGGCGTATTCCACCCGCACTCCGGCGCTCACTTCGTGCCGCTCGCGGTCCACGCGCTCGTGCTCATACGTACCGCGCAAGGTGTGTACGTTATCCACGAACTCACCCTCGACATGGATGAGATAGCAGCGCCGAGGGCAGTAGCTGTACTGGTTGAGCGCAGAGAGCGGGATGAGGTTTTCCTCTTGCATCGCCGCGATCAGGGATACGCGATCAGATCTACGCCAGCGGGTAACCGGTCCTTGTGAACCGTGACGGCATAGTCGCTGAACGATCGCGGCGAAGTTTCGATAGTCTTGTTGATCTCCACGACGGAATTCTGCATGGACCGCTTGTGAGTGGAGAAATCGAGCAGCCGCTGGGCGGGTGCGCAGCCGAGCATGGCCTGGCGGACACGCTGCGATTGATCGCTGTCGGTGCCGACATGTTTGAACACATACAGGCCGCGGCACGACATCATGCCCTTGGACGCGGAACGGTCGTGGTCCCACATGCCTTTTAGCGCCTCCCATAGGTGGTTGAGGTCGTCGTCCGAGAAGCCGGTGCCTTGGGCAAGATGGGCGGAGACGAAACCCTTGCAGGCATAGAGGCCGTAGGGGATGAGGGCCTTGCGGCCCATGGTGCGGAGCTTGTCCTCTTCCTGTTCGCTCTCCCACTTCTCGTAATCTGCGACGGTCTTTGCGTCCTTTAGTTTTTCCGCTACTGCCATGCGGGTGATTGAGGCATCCATCGGCAGGATCGGGTCAATTGAGCGAGAAAAGGAAACCTGTACCGGGCCGCGAACCTGGCCAGCATTTGGGCCGGTGGACATGACTGCTCCAAAAGTACGCACGTCAAAGAATTGCTGGCACATCCAGTCGCGAGCCTTGGTAACCTGAGAGCGGTTTGCGCCGCCACCCGGCGCGCCGCCAGTTGCCACGTGGGCGGCGGTAATTTGCTTGTTAAGGTTGGTCGCATGCTCCACAAACACGGCATTTGGTGTAGTGTTGCCAAATGCCGTCTGAATGTAGTTGCGGGCGCGGCGTTTGATCGCCACATCGGACACCAGTCCATGCATGTCCTCTGGGTCGATGCGCGGGGCATTGCCGGCGTCTGGGTCGCCGTTGGGGTTGCCGTTCTCGCAATCGAAGAGATAAAGGAATTCGTAACGGTTCTGGATGGCGCTCATCTCGTTTCTCCCTGTTCGGTGGTGGGTTCGGTCACGGTATTCTTGTTACCCCCGCGAAGGGAGGCTAGTTGCTGATAATAGCCGAGGGCGAACAGCCCTTGGCCTTCAAGGTCGAGAATGCGCGGCGCGCTATCTTGGAGGCGGCTCATCACATCGGCGATCTGGTTCTCGTACCAATATGCAAGCCCACCTTCGAGTTTGCTGAGGTGGTTACGCGCATTGCTGGTCAGACGACCGAGAATAAGGCCGGGGGTCTGGCTGGCGGCGGCGTAATAGCGCTGCACCACGCTCGCGCCGACGTCGCCCAGCGCCGCACGCTGAAGATTTGCCAGCACCGCCAGCAACCGCCCGCAGTGATAGGCCGCAGATGGATGTTCGGCATTGAGATACGCAGTCATGTTTTGGTCACCTCCAGGTTTGAGTCGAACGAAATACGCCCTAATGAGCCCCATGCGGGCGTGGTTGATGGGCGGCTGGTCCTTGTCAACGAGATCAACGCGAAAGCGCGCCAGTGCTTGAGCCATCATCGGCTGAGGTATCGGCAAACACTGCGCAGCGGCCTTCCACAGCGTGGCGGCAGTCGGGGCAGGCAGATCCTTCAGGTCGCGTACCAATGCGCCGCATACCGCCATGAATTTCGGGTCGGGAGCTTGCCCTTGCCCGTGTCGGGCGACGATAGCCAAGTCGTCAAACCACGCCACAACGTTGCGTACCAGATCTTCGAAGCTACCCTCCATCCAGTCGCGCGCCATGACACGGCCTGCGGCACCGGACAGGGTGAGCGCGTAATACCGGTTACGGCCAAGATCACCGCGTGTCCCGCTGTGGATCGAGTCCAGAAGACGTCTTGCTGCTCCTAGCGCAGCCGCTTCTGTCTGTTCCGCGTTCTCGAATTCATAGAGAAAGGCGAGCGGGTCACTCTCGATAGGAACCTGCTCCTTAAACCAGTGAGCCACCAGCGAGTTTCCTAGCTTGCGGGAGTGGTTCCGGATCAGGTCGTTGAGGCCATCGACGTACTTTTGCGTGGCTTCGGCGCCCATGGCGGCATTAGCCGACTGGTCAAGACCATAGGAACCAAAGGCGGCCTTGTCGAAGCCCACCATAACGTCTCCCGTTCCCAGCCCACCGACTCCAGACAACCCAGTAATCTTTGGGTGCGTAGGCAATGGCTTGACCGATTTACCGGTAAGCAGGCAAAGCATCTCACCATCGGTTAGCTTCTCGGCGTCGTTATCTCCGGCAGCCGCGTTACCGAGGTCGTTGCGCCGCCATTCGCGCCACCATGCCTGCACCGTTTCATCTTCGCGAGGGTCAACACCGTTTACACGCCAACCCACCCAATCTGTGGGTTTCGCCTTGTGCTCGAGTAGTGCATCACGAATCAGAGCAAGCTGCGACTCGTCGTCCAGCACCTGTGCCAGTGGCGCAAGTATGGGGATCTTGGTTGATGCCTTGTCCAGGATGTTGACGAAGAATTTGTGCTTCTCGTTGGCGTTGGCAATCTTTTTCTGGTCTTCGTTGGCCTTTAAGACAAGCGCTACGGTCTGTGCCGTTTCCACCAGAAAATGGGATTTGCCGCCTGCGTTCATCCCATGCATATCTGGGCAACGCAACTGGTCTTGTCCCCGTTTTCCGTCACCAAGAGGAACGATGCCAAGGAATTGGCCATCGCCAGAGAGTTCAATGCTCCAGCGCACTTCACGGGTTTTGAAGCCAGGTTCCGAATTCGGCAACTGCTGTTCTGCGTATTCGACCAGAGCATGCAACATGGTTACCTCCCCCCCGGCTTCTTTACCGCGTCACTGTCAAAGGGTGGCACTTCCAAGACGCCGTCGCGAACGAGGGCGTCGAAGAGTGTGATAAAGGGTTCGTCATTCGCACGCACCATCTCTTTTCGCAGGTCGAACACGTCGTAGAGCATAAAGCCCAGATGCTGGTCAAAACGCGCCGTACCAGCGGGTGAGGTATCCGGATCCTCGATGTATTCGAAGAACGCGGGAAATTCCCGGCAGCCGAAGTAGGGTTGCTGGAAGCACTTGCCTGCCCGGGCGCGACGTTGAAAACAGGCGTTGAGCTTGCCCCAGTCGTTGCCGGGCTTCGGGACGATCCTGGCTGTGAGACGGTATCGGACGTTTTTCAAGGCCATCGTTTGGCGCTGTGTTCGGCCTTTCTGGTCGGTCCCCAGTTCGTCCTTCCCGCCGTCCGCCCATATCGGCTCCGGCAGCTCGCGTCCTTCCATCCATGCTTTGATAGTACGGTCGGCGGGCGCCTTGTCTTTCACCTCATTCCGCCGCAATGCGATGTAGCGCGGCATTTCCAGCGCCTCAATGCGCACAATCTGCCAGTAGAAGTACGGCCGCATAACGTACTCACTTCCTTGTTTATCCCGCTTGCCGTCCCAGTAGATGGCGTCAAAGATGCCACGCGCGGCCGAAGGCGTGATAACGGGATAGGAGAAGCGCTCGACCTTCATTTCCGGCCGCGTGAAGCAAGCCAGATCGCCCCAGACTTCTAGAGTGTGTGTGCCGCTTGGCATAGATGCTCCTTTCAAAAAGCCCCCTTCCCCTACCCTCCCCCTATGGGAGAAGGTGAAGGGGCTATGCGATGAAAACCTGTTCCCCCTTGGGGGGATTCAGCCCGAGGACGTCATCGTAGAATTCCCCTTCGAGAATGAACCACTCATCCGAGAAACCGCCGCGTCGCAACTTCGCGGGAATGGCCCACGCCGGCGGGCCGCCGTTGGTGCGGTAGATGCTCACCGAAAGGCCTTGTGCGCGGCGCATCCAGCCAACAGAAATCCCCTCTCGCTCGGCTTCAAGGCGAAGAGCATCGAACTCCTGCCTGCGTTCTTTCCAGGGCACGAGAATCTGAATTGCGTCCTGCGCTATGAGGCGGTATGCCTTGGCAATTTCGGCGAAGTTAAGCTCGTCAATCGCCCGCTTGAGTTCGGCGTTCTGGCTGGCAGGATCGTTCAAATCGTAGAGCCGGTGGTAATACGTTCTGAAGGTCTCGGGATCGTTAATATTCAAGTGGCCATGCAGGTTGAGTAGCGTTTGCGTGACCTGCGCCGCCTGGTAGTAGCTGTACGTGGGGAACCGCTTTCGCCAACCGCCTTCCTCGTCCGGCTCAAAGACGATGACCTTGCCGAGCCCGCCTTGGTCATTGAGCTTGCCTTCGCGGTTGCAGCGCCCCGCGGCCTGCGCGATGGACTCCAATGGCGCCATGGCGCGGAACACCACGGGGAAATCCACGTCCACCCCGGCCTCCACGCATTGCGTGGAGACGAGCCGACACGGGCGATCTTCTGCCAGTTGTGTGCGGACCTTGTCCATGACCGCACGCCGGTGCTCGGCGCAGAGATTGGTGGAAAGATGAAATAGGGCTTCCGTGTCGGACAATGCATCGAGCAGCGCCAGCGCGTGGCGTTTTAGATTCACGACGGCGAGAGCTTGGTCCTCGTTGCGTACCGTATCGGCCAGTTCCGCCCAGGTCCGCTTCTTGTTTTCCTTTGGCCAATGCACGGCGACCCGTTCGAGTGCCTTGAAGAGGCGTGCGTGATCCGGCACGACCTCCCTCGGTGTCCAGCCACTCATGGCATGTTTGGTCACTGCCGTATCGAGCATATCGAAGGCCGGTTGGGTAGCGGTCGCGAAAACGACAGTGGCGCGATAGGTCGCCGACAGATGCGACAGCGCCGCGAGGGTAGGCACCGCCAGGTGTTGCGGCAGGCTCTGCGCTTCATCGAACAGGATTACCGTGCCCATGAGGTTATGCAGTTTACGGCAGGAGGAGGGGCGGTTGGAAAAGAGAGATTCTAGCAATTGGACGTTGGTGGTAAGTACGATGGGCGCATCCCAGTTTTCGGCCAGCAGGCGGCGCTGGCGTTCGCGGGCTCCTTCCGCATCCTGTCGTTCCATCTCAATGCCCAATCCAGAGAGGCTGTGGTGTTCCAGAACGAAATTGTCAGGAAAGCCGGCCAACGCCTGCCGATAGATGCGGGCTGTCTGCTCGATGACGGTAAGGAATGGCACTGCTACCACGATACGTTCCATCCGATGTCGGGTAGCGTGCTCCAACGCGAAGCGCAGCATGGCGAGCGTCTTGCCGGAACCAGTCGGTGCAGTCAGCGTGAACAGCCCGCGCGGTGAGCGTCCGGCGTCAATGGCGACGTTCCATAAGGCTTCCCGTGCCTCCCTGACGTTGACCTGTGCCTGAGTGGATGTGCGCAATCTCGTCATATGTGTACCTAGGGCGGCGAGCGCCTTTTCGGCATCCAGGCGTGGCCCCTCTGGCCGGTACCGTGCGCCCTGGGCATCGCCATTGAAGTGTGCTTCGGTATCCAGGAAATCGGCATCGACCAGACAGGAAAACAGCATGCGTACATCGAGCATCGCGGCAATCGATTGCGTCCATGATGTTAAGGCAGGGCGCGTGGGTCTAGGAAAGTCCAGTCCGTCGGATAACGCGCAGCGTTGTAGCTCAACGAGGTTTGGTTCGGAGAGCTGCAATCCTGGCAGAACCGCAGCCGCAAGGTTCGCCGGGAGCAGCCGTCGGAGTGAGTCTTGGTCGCCTCGTTGCAAGCCAATATGGTGTCCTTGAATAGCTAGTGCCGCAGCAACGGCATGAAATTCGGTGAGTGCCAGGGAGGCCCCCTGAGACCAGTGGTCTAGTCCGGAATCTTTTCCTTGTAGACGCGCCTGGAAACGGCCGCCATATTTGCCCACATCGTGCAGTAGCCCAGCAAGTCGCGCTTCCTCGCGCCACGCAAACCCTTCTGAGAACTTGGCAGCTAGGTGGCCAACCGCGTTTAGGTGTTGCGCAAGCAGATGCCATCGACCGGCGGTATTGGCGCTATGGGCAAAATAGGGACGGTTCATACTCAATAGCCTTTTATCAGCGTCTGCTGCCACTATACCTGCCAACTGTCTCACCCGATGAGACGCGCCCCGTCATTTCCGATATTGCGATTCGGCGCGAAGTAATTGTTCGAACACTGTATTTCTCAATGACTTAGGGTGTAGAACTTCGACCTCTGATCCGTGCTTTAGTATGTCGAGGACGAGCTCCCTATCATCCGAGTAGGGGATTTCGAGGCAATATCGGTCGCCCTCGAACCAGCCTTTCTGCTGCGGGTGCCAGATCTCGTCCGCCACCCAGCGGGTGCGTTGTGGGGAGAAGCGTAAGACCGCTTTGCGTCTCGGGCGGCCGGAGAAGATGCCGTAGCTCTCGCTAAAGTAGCGATCGAGATATTTCTCCGAAATGTCCTTGGTATCTTCCTTAAGCTCAAGAGGTTCCCGGATGCGCTCGAGAGCGAAGGTACGCAGCGCCCGTTTGCCGTGATCCCAGGCGTCGAGATACCAATTGTCTCGGTAATGCGCGAGCCGTTGTGGCGAAATCACTCGCGTAGTGATGTCGTCACGCCCGCGACCGTGGTAGCGGAAGCGCATCTGTTTGCGTGCAAGCAGCGCGTGGGTCGCCAGCTGGAAACAGGCAGGCTCGGAGCGACGCATGGCTTGTGGGAGAATACGGATTCGGGCGGAAATCTCCGTGAGAGTCTGCTCTTTGCCTTCGAGCAAAGCCTGGATGCGTGCTTTGAGCGGCGCGATATGCGGGGACAGTAGGCCGGGCTCCAAATTGTCGAGAAAATGGTGGAATGCGAGGAGCGCATGAACTTCATGACTGTTGAACCACAGGCCCGGCAACTCGTGACCCACACTATCGGACGTCGGACTGGCGATTCGATATCCCCGTTTGGCATGATCGTAGACGATGGGTATGTCCATCCGATCGCACATATATTCGAGATCTCGATGCAAGGTGGCGCGCGATACCTCGAGTTCGTTCAACAAGGCTGTGGTCGAGACCGCGCTCATGCCGCGCAGAAGGTTATTGATCCTATAGAAGCGCTCCGTGCGGTTCATCCCCCTCCCTTTCTTATTATAGGGTCTATACGGATTTCTCGACCATGGATTAAACAACAAGCGCTTGGTCGGGACAAGGACAGCCTTCTCACGTTTGCTTAACGTCAGGCCACCCGTAACTTGCCGGTGCGCCAAAGGCAAGGCTCGGCTTCGTAACGTGCGCGCTAGGCGGTGCGACTTGATGTGCTGGCGTGAAAAAGCCGCCTTTAAGGCGGCCTCAAGACGGCATAAGACATGCCCACGCCGAGCAAGGGGTCAACGCCGCTGCCGGAGCTGGAAGCGGAGTAGGTAACGCCGCCCGATGTCACGCTGGCGGTCGCCGACGCATACCATGCGGCCAAGCCGGCGCGTCCGTAGACACGGAAGGCGTGCGTGATCGGCCACGAGTAGACGGCCGAGGCCTCAAGGGCGTACATCGTTAATGAAGCGCTTTCTCCCTGTCCGGTACAGGTGCGGGTGGGGTATTGGGCGACAGTTGTTCCCCACGCGTGTGGGGGTGAACCGAAACTGATCGTCGCCATGCTCTTGGGTGGCGCGC
>NZ_JBTRWP010000076.1:0-10543 GCF_054609335.1 Acidiferrobacter sp.
GGCTGCTTACGTTCCTCGAGGGCCTGTAATTATGCCGCGACCGGGCGTGCCATTGATCCGCGATCCGCCGCGAAATCGCAGCGCTGCACCGTGACGCGGAATAATCCGTGACGCGGAATAATGTGACCGAAAGGGTTCTGAAAAAGGCCATCCTGCACCGCAAGAACGCGCTCTTCTACCGTACTCTCAACGGCGCCCATGTCGGCGATACGTTCATGAGCCTGATCCACACCGCCGAACTGAACCACGTGGCCCCGTTTGAGTATCTGGTGGCACTCCAGCGCCATGCCGACGCGGTCGCCGCGAACCCCGCCGACTGGATGCCCTGGAACTACCAGGCGACGCTCGCCCTGCAAAACCCCAACCCTGAGCCCCCTGATTAGCCGATCTGCGCGGTGGCCGAGCGTTTTACGCATCTCTGCCGGAAGGACACGGTGGCGGTAGACCTCCGGGACGGGCTTCTGGCCCAGATGGTGTTTCTGAAGCCAAGGACGGGGCTTCCAGAGGGGGTCTCCCGGCCCCCAACCGAGATCGATCCCGACCAGGCGCCTCGTGGCCTAGGAGTCGTACAAGGCCCCCTTGGCCCCCGGATCGGAGAGATCGAATCCCTATGGGAGGAAGGGGATCGGCGGCATACGCCCAAGCCTCTCTTTGGCCTGCCATTCTTGCCTTGGGATCATGGCGCCCTAGGACGGCCCCGAGGTCCTGTCAGGGCACTCCTTGTCCCTATCCGTCAGGGAAGCGCGCGGATAGGCAGGCCGCCTACCGGTCGCGATAGGTGTCGGCGGCTCCGGGCATCCGGCGCCCGCATGGTACCCCTTTGCATGCGCGCCATCGCGCCATGACGGCTTGGGTAGGGGGACTTTAAGTCCGAGTGGCCTTACCTATGATCCCACGCGTACTTATGCGGGGCCGACTGCCTATGCGGGTCGCACATCCAGGCCGTTATCGCCATAGCGATGTGCGCTAGCCCGTGCGGTCGACCAATCACAAGCCCAAGTAACCGTATATAGCGGGATCGATCGGTGGCAGGGTGCCACCGGTACCGGCAGATGGCCGGGCGCCCGAGAGGCATGGCGGCGAGGCGCCGGAATTGGATGGCCGTGCTCAGGCGGCTACATCGTTTGGGGCCAGGCTGCGGTGGCCTGTGCTCATGGTGCGGAGAGGCGTTTTGCATGGCCTGAAAGCCGCCCGATACAGCAGAGTGCGCCTGGCATCCGGCAGATTCGGGTACGCCGGCCGTCCTCAGCTCTGCTCGGCGAACTCCGCCAGCAGTTCTGCCTGGACGTCCCGCCCGGTACCTTTGTAGGGACGAGATCTGCGGTATTGGCCGTCGACCTGCAGGATCCAAGCGTGAGTATTGTCCTTTAGGTAACGCTTCAGATCGCGTACGAGGCGATCGCGCAGCCGTGGCGATTGGATTGGAAAGGCCACCTCGACCCGCCGGAAGAAATTACGTTCCATCCAGTCGGCGCTCGCCAGATAGACTTCCGGTTGACTCCCATTGGCAAAGTAATAGATGCGGCTATGTTCGAGGAACCGACCTATCACGGAACGCACTTGGATATTTTCCGAGACGCCGTCGACGCCGGGTCGCAGACAGCATATGCCGCGCACGATGAGTTGAATGTGGACGCCGTCGATGGAGGCGCGATACAAAGCTTGAATGATCTCGGGTTCAGTCAGGGCGTTTACCTTGAGTATGATGCGCGCACGGCGGCCGGCCAGCGCGTGCGCCCGCTCGCGGTCGATCAGGGCCAGCATCTGGCTGTGCAAGGTAAACGGACTTTGTATGAGGTGATGTAGCGGCATGATACTGCCGAGGCTCGTGAGTTGCAGAAAGACCTGATTCACATCCTTGCCGATTTCCGGGCGACACGTGAAATAGCTGTAGTCGGTATAGGCCTTAGCGGTGCGTAGATGGTAATTGCCCGTGCCGAGATGGACATAGCGGCGCAGGACGCCGGCCTCGCGGCGCACTATGAGCGCCATTTTCGCGTGGGTCTTGAAGCCCACGATGCCATACAAGACGTGGGCTCCGGCCTCCTGGAGCTTGTTGGCAAGGGCAATATTGGCCGCCTCGTCGAAGCGCGCGCGCAGCTCGATCACAACAGTCACCTCTTTGCCGGCCTGCGCAGCCGCGACTAGGGCATCGGCGATGAGAGAGTCCGGCCCTGATCGGTACATGGTTTGTTTTATGGCAAGCACCAGGGGGTCCGCGGCCGCCTGCTGGACGAAGTCGACGACCGGCAGGAAGGATTCGAACGGGTGATGCATGAGAAGGTCGGCGTGACGGATAGCGGCGAACAAGTCGCTCCCGGATGCCAGCGTCCGCGGTACTCCGGGAACGAAACCCGGATACTTCAGGTCCGGACGCTCAATACGGTCATAGATCTCGCCTAGGCGGTTCAGGTTCACGGGGCCGTTTACGGCATAGAGATCGTCGGCCTCGAGCTCGAACTGGCGCAGCAGGAATCTGCTGGTGGCGTCCGGGCATTCGCGTGAAACCTCGAGACGTACGGCGTCACCGTAGCGGCGCGAGGCGATCTCGCCTTGTACGGCGCGCAGGATGTCATCGATCTCATCGTCGTCGATGAAAAGATCGCTGTTGCGGGTTACTCGGAATTGATAACAGCCGAGCACTGCCATGCCCGGAAACAGCCGACCTACATAGGCGTGAATTACCGATGATAGGAGCACGAATTCGTGGCTCTGGTGATCGCTGCGTGGGAGCGCAATGACGCGCGCGAGTGCCCGTGGCGCCTGGACTATGGCCATCCCGCCGTGACGGCCAAAGGCATCGCGACCCTCGAGCGAGACGATGAAGTTCAGGCTTTTGTTCAATATTCGGGGGAATGGGTGCGCGGGATCGAGCCCTAGAGGGCTCAGGATCGGCAAAAGCTCCTCCTCGAAGTGGCGGCGCAGCCAGGCGTCCTGGGCCTCGGTCCAGCTGTCGCGTTTAATGATATGAATGCGCGCCGCGGCCAGCTCCGGAATCAGGATCTCATTTAGGACCCGGTATTGCTCGGAGACCAGGTCCAGGGCCTCTTCGCGCACCGCTCGCAGGGTTTCGGTGGCGGTCTTGTCATCCGGCGCAAGTGCGGTCCCGATGATCTGGGCGCGTTGCTGGAGCCCGGCCACGCGCACCTCGAAGAACTCGTCGAGATTGGTGCTCGATATGCACAAAAACCGTAGTCGTTCGAGGAGTGGCAGACGGTCGTCCTTGGCCTGCTCCAGGACCCGCCGGTTGAAGGCAAGTACGCTCAACTCCCTGTTGATGTACAGGGATGGGTTCTTTAAATCGATGTCGGTCACGGCGCGTGCGCGGTTACGGGCCGGCCGCCCAGGTCGAGAGTGCTCACGGGTGGTTCCGCTGTTTTAGCGACAGAAGGCCGACATGGTCGGCGGATCAATGCCTGCATATTAGCATGGTTCGTGTCAGGGTCGCGCGCGCCATGCACCGGGCCCGGGAAAGACCGTGGCCGCGGCCAAGGAGTGCGGTTGTAGGAATTATGCTGGCATAAGGAACGGTGATGGTAAAAGCCCGTAAGAAAGGCACAAACCGGCGCTGGGGGAGCGTCGCGTCCGTTGACAGGGGCGGGTTGCCGCGTGATGATGGGCACGGCGTAAACCACAGGAGCGTCCCAATGTCAATATACAATAAGAAAGGGTGGGCGAGCGTCGCGTGCGCCGGCCTACTGATTCCGCTGCTTGCCTCTGCCGCCGACAAGGCCCCCACACCCGCCGCACTTTTCAAGGAGGTCCGCGCACTCGAGAACGGCGGGGCGTTGCTGCCAGGGAGCCATTTGTGGATGCATGGCTCACGGATGGCCGATTACTACACCATCGACCGGGCCAATGCGATCGCGGTAAAGGCCGCGGCGCACGGCGTCCGGAACGTGACGCGGTTCCCGGCGGGAAGCCTTTATATCAAGGAAAATTTCGATATCCATAAGGTCTTGAAGACGGTAACGGCGATGCTGAAGGTGCCGGGTTATGATAGTGCCGATCGCGACTGGGTCATGGCCGCTTACAAGCCCGACGGCCACGTCATCGCCTATGGGCGCGTGGACAGTTGCATCTCCTGTCATGCGATCGTCGCCAAGACGGATTTCACGTTCCCATCCGGAACCAATCTGCCGATAGCGACCGTGGAGAAGTTCTTCCCGGGCCAGCCGATCTCGCCTGTCTATCGTGCCGCGCTCGCGCATCAGGGGCATTCTTAAAACCCATACGATGGGTGCGCCTTTCGGGGGCCGACAGCACGGCCGGACCGCTGTCGTGCCCTCGTTTTTCCGCAGCGGTTCCGGTATCCTGCCGGATTTTTGGAGGGGCCGTGGTGGAAGACCAGGGGAGCATAGAGCAGGCGCTGCGCGAGCTGCGCGAGCGCACGGCCGCCCTTCGGGGGTATCTTTGACATCGATGCCCGAGAAGAGCGCCTAGCTGAGGTCGAGCGCGAACTTCTGGACCAGCAGGTATGGGCCGACAAGGTGCGGGCTCAGGAGCTCGGGCGCGAGCGGGCGCGGCTGGCGGAGACCGTGGGCGCCATTCGCGCGCTCGAGGCGGGTCTTGGCGAGGCTGCGGAGCTCTTTGCCATGGCACGCGCCGAGGGGGATCGGGCCACCGAGGAGGCGATTGCAGGCGATGTAGCGGGCCTTAGGACGCGTCTCGAGACCCTGGAGTTCCAGCGGATGTTTCCGGGTGAGATGGACCCGGCGAACGCCTTTCTCGACATCCAATCGGGGTCGGGCGGGACCGAGGCCCAGGATTGGGCGGAGATGCTGTTGCGGATGTATTTGCGCTACGGCGAGCGTCGCGGTTTCGCGACCGAGATCGTCGAGGCCTCGCCCGGCGAGGTGGCTGGGATCAAGAGCGCCACGATCAAGTACGTCGGTTCCTACGCCTTTGGGCATCTGCGTACGGAGACCGGGGTCCATAGGTTGGTACGCAAATCGCCGTTTGACTCCGGCAATCGCCGGCACACCTCGTTTGCGTCGGTGTTCGTCTACCCCGAGATCGATGACAATATCGATATCGAGATCAATCCCGCCGACTTAAGGATCGATACCTATCGGGCGAGTGGGGCCGGTGGCCAGCACGTGAATCGCACGGATTCCGCAGTGCGTATCACCCATGGCCCGAGCGGTATTGTCGTGCAATGCCAGACCGATCGCTCACAGCACAAAAATCGGTCGCAGGCCATGAAGATGTTGAAGGCCCGGCTCTACGAGCTCGAGATGCAAAAGAAGCGTGAGGCGCAGGAGCGGCTCGAGGAGAGCAAGTCGGATATTGGCTGGGGCAGCCAGATCCGCTCTTACGTTCTGGACCAATCGCGCATCAAGGACCTGCGCACCGGTGTCGAGGTCGCGAATACTCAGGCGGTTTTGGATGGCGATCTGGATCGATTCATCGAGGCGAGCTTAAAGAGCGGCCTGTGAGGGGAGGGGTAGGTGTGAGCGAAGGGCGAGACGACAACGAGATCACAGGAGACGAGGACCGCCATATCGCGCTGCGCCGCGAGAAGCTCGAGGCGTGGCGTGCGGAGGGCAATGCCTATCCCAACGACTTTCGCCCCAATCACCAGGCCGGTCCGTTGCTGGCCGATTATCGGGACGCCCCCGAGGAGATGTTGACTGCCGTCGGTGAACTGCGTCTGGGCGGGCGGATCATGACTAAGCGGGTCATGGGACGCGCAAGCTTCTGCCACATCCAGGACGCAACCGGGCGCATCCAGATATTTGTCGAGCGTGACGTCGTGGGTCCGGCCTACGAGGCCTTCAAGCGATGGGACCTTGGGGATATCATTGGCGTGACCGGGCGGCTGTTCCGGACAAAGACCGGGGAGCTGAGCGTACGCGCGGCACATCTGCGGCTACTCGTCAAAAGCCTGCGCCCTTTACCCGAGAAGTTCCACGGGCTCACCGATCAGGAAACGCGTTACCGCAAACGCTATCTCGATCTTATCGTAAATCCCGAGACGCGCCTCGTCTTCGAGCGCCGCGAGCGTATCGTTGCCTATCTGCGCGCGTTTCTGAAGGGGCGCGGGTTCAGTGAAGTCGAGACACCAATGATGCAGCCGCTCGCCGGTGGTGCCACCGCGCGACCGTTCGTGACCCACCATAATGCGCTCGACATCCCGCTGTTTCTACGCATTGCACCCGAACTCTACCTAAAGCGGCTGGTGGTTGGCGGCTTCGAGCGCGTTTTCGAGATCAATCGCAATTTCCGCAACGAAGGCCTGAGCACGCGTCATAATCCCGAATTCACGATGGTTGAATTCTATCAAGCCTATGCCGACTATCGCGACTTGATGGACATGACGGAGGTCCTGTTGCGCGGGATGTGCGCAGAGGTGTTGGGGACATCCATGCTCACCTACCAGGGAGAGCGCTACGATTTGGGGGCACCGTTTGCGCGCTGGACGGTCGAGGAGGTGATTCGCCGCCATCATCCGGATGCCCCGTCTGACCTGCGCGATGTCTCGGCGCTGCGGGCGTTTCTGGTCGCCAAGGGGCTACCGGTGGAACCCGGCCTCGAGGCTGGAGGATTGCAGATGGCGATCTTTGAGAAGACCATCGAGGGTCATTTGTTGCAGCCAACGTTCATAACGGCGTATCCGGCGGAGGTCTCGCCGCTCGCGCGACGCAACGATTCCGACCCGTTTGTGACTGACCGCTTTGAGTTGTTCGTCGGGGGCCGGGAGATCGCTAACGGCTTCTCGGAATTGAATGATCCCGAGGATCAGGCGCGGCGCTTCAGGCGTCAGGTCGAGCGGCGCGGGGATGGCGACGAAGAGGCCATGCACTACGATGCCGATTATATCGAGGCACTTGAATACGGCATGCCGCCCACGGCCGGCGAGGGGATCGGTATCGACCGCTTGGTCATGTTGTTCACGGATGCCCCGAGCATTCGCGACGTGATTCTGTTTCCGCATATGCGCCCTCAGGGTTCATGATCGATATCCCTGTCGTGTTCCTCATGGGGCCGACAGGGGCGGGCAAGACTGCCACTGTGTTTGCGTTGAGCCGGCTCCTGGCCATCGAGGTCATCAGTGTCGATGCCGCCCAGATCTACCGCGGACTCGATATCGGTACGGCCAAACCCACCCTTGGTGAACGCCGCGTCCTGCCGCACGGTCTCATAGATATTCGCAGCGTCGCGGAAAGCTACTCGGCGGCGGCGTTTTGCCAGGACGCGCGGCGGGCGATAGATGCCGCGCTCCGCCGCCGGCGCGTCCCGGTTCTGGTCGGGGGCAGCAGCTTTTATTTTCGGGCGCTGGAGCACGGGTTGCCCGATATCCCCGCGAGCGATGCCGCGAGGCGCGCAGCGCTGATGGCAGAGCTTGCCGCCAAAGGCCTGCCGGCGCTCTACGCGGAACTTGTCGAGCGCGATCCGCGACGGGCCTTGGCCATCGCGCCCACCGACCCGCAGAGGATCGTGCGCGCGCTCGAGATCGTCCGTGCGGTGGGGCGCGTACCGGAGGCCGGGGGGGTGCCGCAAGGGCGCTATGCATGGCTTAAGTTCGCCGTGGCCCCGCGCGAGCGCGCGGAACTTCATCGCCGTATCGGGCTACGCTTTCGGCGCATGCTCGTGCGCGGTCTTATAGAGGAGGCGGCCTGGCTGTTTGGGCAGGGGTTGCCGGCGGAAGCCCCGGCGCTGCGGCTTGTGGGTTATCGCCAGGTCGGAGAATACCTGCGGGATAAAATCCCGTATAATGACCTCGTCGAGCAGGGCAGCGCCGCTACGCGGCAGCTGGCCAAGCGTCAACTGACTTGGTTGCGGGCGGATCCGGCCGTACGATGGCTGGACGGGGATGGTCCCCGGGCACCCGAGGCCTGCGCGACGATTATACGGGATGTCATCGATGCCATGGGATATGGCTTATGACGCATAACCGCCAGGCGCCTCAGTAACGGTAATATAAGAACAGGAGAACTGTCATGAGTCAGCATAGAGGGCAGGCTTTACAAGACCCTTATTTGAATGTTCTGCGCAAGGAACATGTGCCGGTTTCGGTCTTTTTGGTGAACGGCATCAAGTTGCAGGGGCAAATCGAGTCTTTCGACCAGTTTGTGGTCTTATTGAAGAATACCGTGAGCCAGATGATCTACAAGCATGCCATCTCCACGGTGGTGCCCAGTCGTCCGGTCAAGTTTACCTTTGATATGGACGAGGCGGACAAGGGGGTAGGCAACGAATAAGTGGCAGAGTCTCGGCGAGGCCGCAGGCCGCGAGCGCACCGTCCTGGTGCATTTGCGGCTGGCGGACGCCGAGGAGCAGGAGGATCTCGAGGAGCTGCGGCTACTTGCACTGTCAGCGGGCGCGGAGATCGTCGGGGTCGTGGAGGGCGCGCGCCAACAGCCGGATAGCGCGACCTATGTTGGTTCGGGCAAGGCGGAGGAGGTGCGCGCGCTGGTCGCCGCGACCGGCGCGGAGCTGGTGGTGGTGAACGCCGCCTTGTCGCCTGGACAGGAACGCAACCTGGAGAAGGCGGTTGCGGCCCGCGTACTGGATCGGACCGGTCTCATCCTCGACATCTTTGCGCAGCGCGCCCATTCCCATGAAGGCAAACTCCAGGTGCAGCTGGCCCAGCTCGAGCACCTGTCGACCCGGCTTGTCCGCGGATGGACGCACCTCGAGCGCCAGAAAGGCGGTATAGGACTGCGCGGACCGGGCGAGACCCAGCTTGAGAGCGACCGGCGCATGATCGGCGAGCGCATCCGGGTGCTGCATAAGCGCCTCGATAAGGTGCGTAGGCAACGTCTGATGCGTCGTCGGGCGCGGCTGCGTTCCGTGGTCCCCACGGTCTCTCTGGTCGGCTATACCAACGCCGGCAAGTCCTCGCTCTTCAACGTCCTGACCGGGGCAGGTGTCTATGCTGCCGATCGCCTCTTTGCGACGCTGGACCCGACGATGCGGCGTGTGGAGCTTGCGGGGGCCGGCGCTATGATCCTTGCTGATACCGTAGGCTTCATTCGTCACCTCCCGCACGGTCTGGTCGCGGCGTTTCGGTCAACCTTGGAGGAGGTGCAGTTTGCCGATCTGCTGCTGCACGTAGTGGATGCAAGCCATCCCGATCATTACGCCTATGAGGAACAAGTCAATCGCGTGTTGGCCGAGATCGGTGCCGAGGATGTACCGCGGCTCATGGTCATGAACAAGATCGATGCGATCGGAGATCAGCCGAGGATCGAGGTCGATGGGTTTGGGCAGGCGCGACGGGTCTTCGTTTCCGCGCACACCGGTGCGGGCCTCGATGGACTGTTGGACGCTATCCACCAGCGGCTGGGGCCGCGGCAGGTCCAGGCCGTGATCCGCATCCCGCTCCACGAGGGTCGTCTGCGCTCACGCCTCTATGGGGCGGGGACCGTACTGAGCGAAGCGGTTGAAGGCGATATGTTACTCATGACGCTTGCCATGTCGCGCGAGGCGGGACGGTGGATTGCCGCCGAGCAGGGTGTGGAGGTGACGTTTATGGCCTCCGGCGAGAAAGAGCAGGACGAGGTCGGTGTGGGACACGCCTGAGGGGCGTGGGATCCCGTTTGCGAAGGGTGCCTGGGGTGTGCGGCCTTGGCGTCGAGGGTATGCGCTGGCCGGATATGGGCGCGACGCGGCCCGGGAATCTCCCGACCGATGGCCAATATGCGCTCGGGAAAGACCCGACGAATGCGCTTTAGGACATCGATGGCCGGATCTTCCTTGCCCCGGTAGTGATAGAGGCCGCCTTTCAGAGGTCCGCAGGCATCCCCGCGTCGGCCATCGACATCCCTTGGTACCCGTGATCCCGGAAGGACCTGGCAGCCTTCTGGACGATTTCCCTGGCGACGGTCTTTGGAATACCCGTCGCGCCAACTCCCGCACGGCATCTCCCTTATGTTGTCGGCCTCGAGATGCGACGGCTTAACAAGGGTGCTGCTAGCATCCAGAAAACGATCCATAGGGATCGTTCGATGTGCGAGCACGAGGATATTCTGCCTCGGGGTTATGCCCAGCGCCGTTCCCGAGACGAGGGCTGTGGCGGTGTAAACGGCTATCCAAAAGCGCGTAAATCTGGCGGTAATCCGTGGTTTTCTTCAGGACGACGGCCATCTATGAAGGGCGCTGCATCTCAAGTGTCCGGGCCATGGAGCGTGGCGTGGGTGGCCGGAAACGGCCGCTCTCAAGCGACCGACCGATCCATGCCTGATCTTTCCTGACAACCGTGGAAACACACTCGACCACCCCATCGGCAATATCCACACCAATCCCCCCAGCGCGCGCCTTTCATAAGCTTCGCGCGGACGATGCGGTTGCAGGCCAACGGGGGAGTGAGGCCGTTATCGAGGATCGCGGCGCTTTTAGGATGTCCGGTCGGCGGCGCTTTACCGCATGGTCGTGGATATGGGGCAGGCCTATGGTAACCGTCCGTGCACATCCAGCAATTCTAAATGTGGTAATAGTTCTCAATACGAGCCCCTCCCGATAATCAACGGGCTTCGGGGGCTGGACAAAAGCCGGGCCTTGTTATATAACGTCGCTGGGTCATAAAAACTCATGCGAG